>CAYRWK010000011.1:0-19700 GCA_964427965.1 uncultured Candidatus Saccharibacteria bacterium
CCAACCATAACAACCTCAACAATATCCGTTTTGCTAAGTCCGGCATCCTTTAACGCATTTTCCATGGGTTGAATAGTTTTTTGAATCAAATCATCCACCAATGATTCAAGTTTGGCACGAGATAGTCTAATGCTTAAATGTTTTGGTCCGGAAGCATCTGCAGTAATAAATGGAATGCTTATCTCTGTTTCCATAGTGCTGGAAAGCTCTATCTTTGCTTTTTCAGCTGCGTCTTTAAGTCTTTGCATGGCTTGTCTATCGTTAGACAAATCAACGCCTTGCTCTTGCTTAAATTCAGTTAACAACCAGTCAATGACTCTTTTATCAAAATCGTCTCCACCTAAGTGAGTGTCTCCGTTTGTTGCTTTAACTTCAAAGACACCGTCGCCAATTTCCAAGATAGAAACATCAAAAGTTCCTCCACCCAAATCATAAACAGCAATCTTTTCGTTTTTCTTTTTGTCCAGACCGTAAGCAAGTGCCGCAGCTGTTGGTTCGTTAATGATTCTTTTTACATCAAGCCCTGCAATTTGCCCTGCTTCTTTGGTAGCACTTCTTTGCGAATCGTTAAAGTATGCCGGAACAGTAATAACGGCTTCTTTTATAGGCTGACCTAAAAACTTTTCAGCATCAGCTTTAAGCTTTGACAAGATCATGGCTGATACTTCTTGAGGAGAATATACTTTGCCCTCAATTTCTACTGCAGCCATCCCGTTTTTACCCTCAACAATTACGTAAGGATAGCCTTTTTTTAATGATTGAACTTCCGGATCAGTAAATCTTCGACCCATAAGCCTTTTTATAGAGAATATTGTATTTTTTGGATTTACCACTTGCTGTCTTTTTGCAGGAACACCTACAAGGGTAGATGTTGGGGCCACAATGGATGGGGTAGTGTTACCACCCTCAACATTTGGTATTACCTTTGGCTGACCACTTTCCATGATAGCCATGCAACTATTTGTTGTACCTAAATCTATTCCTAAAATTTTTGACATAAATACTCCTTAAATTTATTAACTTTTGACCTGGCCAACCTTTACTCTGACCGGTCTAACTAACTTTTCTTTAATTTTATAACCTTTATTATCAATCGAAATTACTTTATTAGGTTCTCCTTCAACCATTTCTACTGCTTCCATGGTAGTTGGATCAAATTCTTTTCCAACTGCATCAATTTCCTCTAAGCCGTTATTCTTTAGAACCTGTTTAAACTCTTTTAAAACAAGCATTAGTCCGGTGTCTTTAATATGTGCCTCCAGCATTTCCATGTTATCCAGTATTGGAATTAGCTGAGAAATTACGACTAAGTTTGATAAAGCAAATATATCTTCTTTTTCTTCAGCAACTCTTTTTTCCAAATTCTTGTAGTCGGCTAATGCTCTTTTCCAGTTGTTTTCCAATTCCAAAACTCGTGCCTCCAGATTGTCCGGAGTATTACTATCTGTTGGGTTATTTCCCATGTTTTGATCTGTATTCAAATTGTCATTCATATTATCTGACATAGTTTTTTTGGAATTACCAGGATTCACCTAATTCTTCAACTAATTTTTTAGTATACCTCACCGCGGGAATAATCTGGGGGTACTTCATTCTTGCGGGTCCTAATACTGCAATATATCCTTTATTATTTCCGGTATCGTATTTTGCAAAAATCAAACCACATTTTTCAAGTTTGTCATATCCCATTTCATCTCCAAAAAGACAGCTTACATCTCGTCCTTCTGCCGCTCTTTTAAAAATTTGTTCTAGCAGTTCATACCTATCTAGCAAGTTAAGTGCAGCGCGAGCTACCTCAATATCCCAAAACTCTTTGTTATCTAAAACATTGACTGCACCGGCATGCACAATGTAGCCATCGTCGGTTGTCACAATAGATAGCTCTTTGGTGACATCGGCCAAAGCAATAGCCGCTTGTCTTAGCATTTTTTCAAACTCAAATCTTGCCGGCCATAATTTTTGTTTCATAGCCACTTCTTGTAAAATGGGGATTTCTTCTTCGTGCATCATATCGCTTAAAAACATTTTATAAGCCATAGGGGTGGGAACTCTGCCGGATGAGGTGTGTAACATTTCTAAAAAGCCTTCTTCCAAAAGTCTTGCCATCTCGTTTCTCACAGTTGCGGCGGAGCATTTTAGTTTGTATTTGCTAACAAGAACTTGTGAACCAACCGGCTCTGAAGACTCGATGTACTCACTTATTATTGTTGATAACAATTGAATTTGTCTTTCAGTTAACATAATTATCAGTATGATAGCATGAGTGCTAAAGGTGTCAAGATGAAGTAAGCGATAAGACACTTACGGAAACTGAATTGAAGGGTATGAAAGCCACACTTAATGCTGAGGCTAAAGGCTTTCTGAGTCTTTGTACATTAATTAGTGCTCGTGCCGCTATGGAAGTTTTTGGTAATGCTGAGCTAGTACAATAGTATTGTATTTTTCTCCCGAAACTGATAAAAATATATTTGTGAATGAAACAACTAAGATTGCAATTTTCAAGGGTAGAGGGATTAGAAAAACAATTCATAACAACGAGTGGTGGTTCGTCATTGTTGACGTGGTTGCGGCACTAGCAGACTCCGCTAATCCAAAACAATACATTAAGAATATGCTCAATAGGGATGCGGAGCTTTCTGAAGGGTGGGGTCAAATTGAACACCCCCTTTTGATTGAAACCACTGGTGGTAAGCAAAAACTAAGATGTGCCAATACTGAAGGTACTTTTAGAATTATCCAATCAATCCCCTCTCCCAAAGCGGAACCCTTTAAACGCTGGCTGGCGAAAGTTGGTTATGAAAGGGTACAAGAAATAGAAGATCCGGAATTAGCTTCTAAAAGAACAAGAGCCTTGTATAAAGCTAAGGGCTATTCCGATGATTGGATAGAGAAGAGAATGCGGGGAATTGCCATCCGTGAAGAGTTAACGGATGAATGGCAAAAACGTGGGGCAAAAGAGCAAAGAGACTACGAAATCCTAACCTCGGAAGTATCTAAAGCTACATTTGGTATTACTCCTACGGAATATAAGAAATTGAAAGGTTTAAAACGGGAAAACTTGCGGGATCACATGGATGACTTTGAATTGATTTTTACTATGCTCGGAGAGCGTGCGACCACGGAGATCCACCGAAACGAGGATTCAGCGGGCATGCCAAAACTTAAAAAAGATGCTAAAGATGGTGGAAACATTGCGGGGGTTGCTAGAAAGGTGCTTGAAAAGCGTCTTGGCCGCCCTATTGTTTCCAAGAAAAATTTCCTTCCCGAAGATAAAAACAAAAAGTTACCCGTTAAATAAAGTTATGACTTTTGTAAGGTCGCTTTTAAGCTCTGTCTGTGATCTGTGATCATGCTTTTAAAACCTGTCTAAAAGCTTCTTGTGGAATATCCACTCTCCCTAGCCTTTTCATACGCTCTTTACCCTTTTTTTGAATATCCAGCAGTTTATCTTTACGTTCCCTATGTCCGCCGGACATTTTAGCTAGTACATTTTTACTTATTGCCGGGATATCTTCTCTTGCAACAATTTTACCTCCAATAGCCGCTTGGAGAGCCACCTTAAACTGTTGTCTTGGAATAACATCCTTTAATTTAGCTAGTAATTTTTTTCCAAATTCAGTCGCTTTACTTTTTAATACAATATGAGATAGGGGATAGATGATTTCGCTGTGGACCAAAATATCCAATTTTACTGCATCCACTTTTCTGTAACCTAAAAATTCATAGTCTAGACTAGCAAAGCCGGAGGAGACTGTTTTTAAATCGTCAAAAAAGTTATAAACCAATTCTGCAAGAGGTAATTCGTACTCAAAAACCACACGGGATTCTGTCGGGTAGTCCATCTTTTTCATAATGCCGCGTCTTTCTTCACACAAAGTGATTACACCCCCAACATATTCTGTGGGGGTTACAATATTAAGTGCGATCCACGGTTCTAGCACAGATTGTATTCTTGTTGGGTCGGGAAGTTCTGAGGCAGCTTTTACCGAAAGAGTATCTCCATTGTTTTTTATTACCTGATACTCGACCGATGGTGTAGTAGAAATAAGATGCAAGTTGTACTCACGTTCCAGTCTTTCTTGAATAATATCTGCGTGTAAAAGACCTAAAAATCCACATCTGAATCCAAAACCCAATGCACTTGAACTCTCCGGCTCAAAACTTAATGAGGAGTCTGAGAGAGATAGTTTTTCTAGTGCATCTCTTAATTGGGGAAACTTATCGTTTTCAATTGGAAAGATTGAAACAAATACAAATGGCTTGACCTCTCTGTAACCAGGTAGTTGTTTTAAAATCTGATCAGAATTTGGATTATAAACACAAACAGTATCACCAACTTTTACGGAGTGAATATCTTTTAGTCCTGTTGCAATAAAACCTACCTCGCCCGTGTTTAGAGCCGAAATAGATTTTCTTTGGGGTATAAAGATGCCAACATCTTCCGGATACGAAACTGCGCTTGTGGCCATAAATTTGATTTTTTGTCTTTTGGCAATTAGGTCGTTTGTAAAATCACCGTCAACCACTTTAATTGCTGCAACCACTCCCAAGAACTCGTCGTAAAAAGTATCAAAGATCAGACCTCTTGCGGGATCTTGTGGATTTCCGGAGGGGGATGGGACTTTTTTAATTATTGTTTCTAGTAATTCTGCAATGCCATCTCCGGTTTTTGCAGATACTTTTAATATTTCATCCGGATCAAATCCAAAGGTTTTTGTTAAATCTTCTGCAACTTTTTCATAATTGCTCCCCGGCAAATCAATTTTGTTTAGTACAGGAATGATTTTTAGTTTGGCATCTATTGCTTTATATATATTTGAAACGGTTTGGGCTTGAATGCCCTGTGTTGCATCCACTACAAGTACAGCGCCTTCACAAGCGGCAAGTGACCTTGATACTTCGTATGAGAAATCCACATGTCCCGGAGTGTCAATTAAGTTTAATTGGTAAGTTTCACCATTTAACGGGTAGATCATGCGAACAGGCTTGAGTTTTATAGTGATGCCTTTTTCCCGTTCCAGCTCCATGCTGTCTAGTGTTTGAGATTTAAGGTGTCTTTTATCAACGGTTTTTGTAATTTCCAAAAATCTGTCTGCCAAGGTGGATTTACCGTGGTCTATGTGGGCAATAATACAAAAGTCTCTAATGTTTTTTTGAGCGATACCGGAATACATGGGGTGATTTTAGCAGAAATACAACGTTTTGGTTAAAACTTTAGTAACAACCGGAAGAACTGCAGTAGTGCTGACCGTTGGAGCCCCAACAACATTCCTGGCCTTTGGTGCACGTACTTGATCCGCAGGGTGTACCGTCGCTTGGTCCGCCACCACTATCACCAAAAGGATCAAACTCATCGCCACCACCCGGAGTAGTATCTGCACCAAGCAAATTCATAACAATTGATTTTATTACAGTTAAGAAAAACATCCCAACGCCTCCTGCTGCAGCAGCTGTTAACCACTGCTTTGCACTGTCGGTTGCTTTTGTTTCTCCCTTTGAAGTAATGAATTTAATAAAACCTGCGGCTAACATGATAAAAGTTAATGCCCAGCCTGCTCCTAAGATAATGTTTATTGCAAAACCTGCCATTGAGCCAACACTTGTGATGCCCAATCCGGAAACCGGATCAGTAACGACTTTTTCTACGGCATATACAGCTTGAGATATTTGTGGCAGGACCATATGTTAAATAAATAGTAGCACCTACTGAGACACCTCTTCAATAGGCACAACTTTTTCTGTTTTAAAAGGGGTAAGTCTACGAATCAGTTTATAAAACAGTTCAATTTCTTCAACCTTAAACAGCTTGGTAAAAAATAAATAAGCAGTCATACCTAAAGCTCCGGCGATACCTGTAAGAAGCATTAGGTTAAAGGTACGAGTTGTATCAAACACAAACTCATCTAATGTTTTAAGTGGAAGGTATAAACAAACTCCCATTACTGCGGCCGCATAACTTATTTTTACAAAAGGAATAAGTAATTTACCGGCGCCAAACCCACCAACTCTTTTAGATAGTAAATACAACATTGCCAGCATGTCGATAATAGATGTGATAGAAAATGAAAAGGCTACAGACCAAACTCCAAAACCAAAGACTTTAATAAATAGTAGAGATAGTAGTACGTTTATAACAATGGTAACCCCGCTCACTAATACGGGGGTTTTAGTGTCTTTAAGGGCGTAAAACGCACGGGTTAGTATATATACGGCGCTTTCTGCAAATATTGAAATGCTATAAAACGCAAGGGCATAGGATGTTTTTACTGTAGCTTCCCAGGGAAACCTAGAAACTCCGTACACAAGTCTAACAACAGGAACTCTTAATACCAGTAGAATTACACTAATGGGGATAACTAGATAAAACATTTGATGCAAGGATGTTAAGAAAGTTTTTTTAAAGGTTTTATAATTCGGATCGTCTGTTTCTGCCGATAGGGTAGGAAGGACTGCAGAAGCAATTGATATCCCAAATAAATTGACAGGAAAGAATTGAAGCTGACCTGCAAATTTTAGATAAATAACCGATGTTGCTGATACCAAAATTGCCAGAGAGTTGTTAACCGTAGAAATCACATTGGCAATAAGCACGCTAATAATTCTTGGAGGCATGAGCGCAAAAATATCTCTAATACCTTTGTCCTTAAAATTTAAAGAGAAAGAAAAACGGAAGTCTGTTTTTATCATCGCGGGAATTTGGATAAGCAGGTGCAGTGTTGCTCCAATTAATACTCCAAAAACCGGACCATAGATGCCAAATTTAGGTGCTAGTAATAAGGTGCCAAAAACTACTCCCAAGTTATAAACAATTGGTGCCAGAGCTGGAATTAAAAAATATTTAAAAGATTGAAGAATCGACGTAAAAAAACTGCTTATTACTAAAATCAGTTGAGCAGCTAGCATAATTCGCATCATGTTGGATCCTAACGCAATATACTCGGGAGAAAATTTTCCTAAGGCCTGAAGACTGATTATTTGATAAGAAAAAAGATAAAAAACAACCCCCATCACAATAAAAAAGATCAAACTGCTGTTGATCATTGAGGAGGCGGTTTTCCAGGCCAATTGTTTATTCTTTTTGTACTCTTGAGTGAAAACGGGGATAAAGATGGTGGACAAAGCTCCTAAAACCAAAACCGAATATATAAGATTGGGGATTCGGTCGGCGGTATAGAACATGGCAAGGTCCGTTGATGTACCAAAATTGGCTGTTAATACTCTGCTTTTTACAAAACCCAGCACAGCGTTAATTCCTGTTGCCACTGCTAAAACAATTGCGGCGGAGAGTATTGTATTTTGCGCTTTAAAAATATCAGACTTGACCATGCCAATTTGTATGTTATCATAGCATCCGCATGGCGAATACTAAATCGGCTGAAAAAGCTGTAAGACAATCTAATAGAAAAAAATCCTTCAATCTTTTTTGGAAAAGAAAGATCAAAGCGTTGTCCAAAAGCCTTAAAGTTGCTGTGGAGACTAAGGATATTAATACTGATATACTAAACAAGGAATTCGTCAGTCTTCAAAAAGTATTAGATAAGGCTGCAAAAACCAAAGCTATACATAAAAACAAAGCTAACCGCTTAAAGTCCAGATATGCTAAAAAACTTACTGCTCAAACCAAACAACCTACTGCAAAGCCAGCAAGAACCACAAAATCAAGATCCTCAAAATCCTGATAGAAGCCCCAACCTTCTAGTTTCATACACAATTTCCTTACTTGATAATTATGAGTTTGTAGCAAAATTAATCCTTTTTCTAAAAATCTTCATTGTTATCCTGCCGGCTTTATTTGTGCTTTCACTCCTACTAAATGACTGGGCGGATAAGCGAGTGACTGCTATTAAGGAGGAGAATTCTGTTTTGTCTGCTGAGCTTTCTGAATATGTGGAAATTGGTAAGGTAACAAAAAAAGTTATTGCGAAGACTGATTTATACAAGGCAGCTTTGAGCGAAAAGTACACCTCCTTCCCAAGACTGCAGAGTATAAAATCAAATCTTCCGGGGGATGTGCTTTTGTATAAGGTGCAGATCACAAAACTTTCCGGAACAATTACTGTTATATCCGGTAGACCTTTTTCGATATCTCAGTTTTTAACAAACTATGCAAATTCAAACGAGGTGTCAGAACTTATTTTAACCGTCGCTTCTTTTGACACTAAGTTAGGGGTGTATAACTCTTCTATGGAGGTTATTTTTAAATGAAGTGGTTTGATAAAGCCAAATTAAAACTTAGTCTTAATTATTTGGCTGACCCCAAAAAAGCTTTAAAAGTTTACTTACTTGTCGCGTTTGTGGATTTAATTGTTTTTGGGTTTTTTGGCATGTACTTGTCGCTGGCTTCATATGGTAGAAAAAACGCTGAGTATATTAAAGAATTTGCCAACAGACGATCTTTACAACAAACCAAAGTTTTTTTAGTAGATTCTTCTAAAACAATAGAATCCCTGGCACCCCAGCTTGTTAAGTTAGATGAAGCAATTCCTGACGAATCCGATATTCACTCATATTTATCTTCTGTGGTTGCCGTTGCATCTGCAAACGGTTTTATTGTTTATGAATATGGGCAGGCTTCCGATAACTTTCCCAAAGAAGGCGCTACTTTATTAAGAATAGTTTTGCGGGGTAATGCAGATAATGCCGACAAAGTGATTGATTTTATTGAAACATCCTCAAGACTTGCCTCCATAGAATCGTTAACAATTGACCGTTCCGGAAGCACAAATGAGACGGTAATAAGTTTAAGATTGTTTTCTTTGCCAAAGAGTCTTGACTTGTATGGTGAGTTTAGTGCTACAATAGACAAAGAGTATCTTGTGAATTTATTTAAACCTGCTCATGAATAATTCGGAAGTAGCAAAAAATGGATTTAAAACTTTCCTAATAACGCTTTTGTTAACATTAGTTCTGTTTAGTGTGGTTTACTATTTAGCATCAGATTCTTCATTAAAGGTTGATATTGAAAAGGGTGATACTTCAAATGTTGTATCAGTAAAGAAGGATGCTACTACTGTAGGTAAAGTGGCTGCTGTTGCCAATGATTCTAGTGGGGAATTTGTTGTTAAGCAAAGTGCCTTTGAAGCTTTAAACAAACAAAAAACCGCATCCCCGTTGGTTTTGGGTGCTGCCTCTACTGAGACCACTCAAAGTACTGTTCCTGCAACCGGAACTACGGAAATTACCTACGCATTTGTCGCCTCTTTATGTCTAACTGCTTTTGGTTTTTATATGCTTGTTGTTAGTCCAAGGAAAAAGGCTTTAGCCAATTTTGAGAGAAACGTTACAGGTAGACTATAAAAACTTTCTTACGCTAATTCTTTTCCGATGCTGTTATAAGTAACCTTTTTGCTTTTGTTCCCGCTGGATAGCAAGTCATTAATACAAGGGAGGACTCGTTAAGATGCCCTGGTTTTAACTGCGCCTTTGGATCCACTTGTTCCGGTGCTTGCAAGATTTTCCCGTCAACTTTATAGCTGTACTCAACGTTGTTGTACATGATATTTACTTCATCCCCCTGTTTTAAGGTATCTAGTGTTGAAAAGATTGCTTTGTAGTTTCTTGGATTATAGAACATGGGTAGTACGGAGTGGCCGTATATAAACATTGTGCCTGCCTCTCCGGGAAGAGATGTGCCGGTGTACCTACCAAGGGCTTTATCGGGGTCAAGATCGGTTGGATTAGTTTCTACCAAAGCATTTTTTATTTTCAATGCAGGAATCGACAGATAAAAATATTCCGGCACATTCGCAGGCCGGCTAATTACATCATCCGTATTTATATTATCAAGAGTATCGACGGGGATAGTCTGGGTAAGCTCAGTAAACTCAAAGGTGTTAAAACCAACCTCGGTTGCTAAAACAGTGTGGGTAATGGGACTTGGAATTTCATCGTAAGCTTTAAAAAAATAAACGGGAACAACAACCTGCGTTACAAAGACAAAAAGACCTAACAAAAGAAAACTAAAAGGTAGAACTCGAGTTCGTAGTAAAAACACCCAATTCACACTTTTATAAAATGGGTCAAATGATTCATCTTTTATATAAACGCTAGGCTTGAAGTTGGGCATTTAAGATTTTTTCAATTGAAAGCGGAATGTACATGTCTACGGACAATTCCCCCGTTTTTACTCCTTTGTCGATATTATATAGATTTAAAAGCAGTGTGCTAAGAGTTTGTTTGGGCATTTTGTGAGCATTCTTTCTAACACCGTACAGCAACATAGAAAAAATATAAAAAGGATCGTTGTCATCGTTTATGAGTTTGGTGTATTCAGTGTATATTTGTTTGCGGTTGCCCAAAAATAGAGTGTCTACAAATTTAAATATGTTTGAGGTGATTTGCTTTTGATTATTTATTACTTTTGCCCCTAGTTTGTCTGCGGCTTTTAGAAAAGCATTTGTTTTTGTCAGTTCCTTGGAGGACAGCACTATAACATTTGTTTCGGCAGAAAGATTACTAAGGGCATCCACAAACGCATCTAGATTAGCCCTGCCGGCATTTGAAATGTCCAGCACAATAAAGGGTGGAGTTCCAAAAAGGTCATTCGAGGAGCATAAATCCTTTAGCTGACCGGGTGTGGTTTGTGTCACATCAATTTCTGTCCTGTCGTTACCAAGTTTTTTTTGTTGATTGAGAATAATATTTCTGGAGAAAGTGTAATTTTCTCCGTGTACTATGTAGATCATGCTTTAAAGTTTGATACTATGGTTGGCCAAACAAGTACCTTTGAACATAGGCATGTACTTGAGAGAAATCTCCTGCTCTGGGTATAAGCACATATCTTCCTCCATACAGACTATTATCTGTTGGAGAGTAGAGCAGGCCTCCAACCTCGGCCGAACTTCGATCGTCCAATACAATTGATTTAATGTTACTAAACTGTACCTGCTGGGATAGCGTGTAAAAATTTTGTATTGCCGTGACATCTATGTCCGTATCAACATTTTCTGCGTATGTGTCATAAAGTTCCTTTAGCTTAACCGGATTTAAAATTGTGTTAAGTGACAACGCTTTATCTTTGATCGCTAAAATTACTTTTTGTTGTCTTTTTGCTCTGGCAAAATCAGTTCCCTCGTCATTTGTGCCGTGCCTGGATCTGGCAAATTTTAACGCAGTTTCCCCGTCCATTTTTTGCATTCCTGCCGAAAAGACCAGATGCTCGTATCTGCAAGGATATATTACCCAAAGCGGGCTATCTTGTAATTTGTCTATTTCGCTTTGGCTTTTTCCGCAAGTACTGTCTTCCATTCCTTCAACTGGGTATTGGTAATCTTCAAAAGAATTTTCAATATTTACGTTTATCCCGCCTAGTACATTTACCGTATCTTTAAAAATATTAAAGTTAACAACTACATAGTAGTGAAGGGGGATACCCAAAACATTTTCGATTACTTCTTCTAGGTTTTCAGCCCCGCCGTCTTTTAATCCATCTACCGAGTAAATAGCGTTAATCTTTTCATATCCGCCCATTGGGTTTTGTACCCACAAATCTCTGGGGATAGATATTAGTACAATATCTCCTTCTACTCTGCCAATTGAGGCAACTATTAAAGTATCGGTTAGAACGGAGGTTACTGATCCGGTAGTACGTTCGTCAGAACCTAAGATTAAAATATTTGTTCTACCGTCGGTTTCTTTTAAGTTTAGTGCAGAAACGTCCGTAATGATTGAAACAGGGTTGAACGCGGCTTTTGTAGTTTTCCAAAGCAATAAACCCCCGACCAGAACTCCGATAATTACAAATGTAAGTAAAAACATCTTTTTCTTAGAGTGTGTTTGCACCGGTTGGGTAGGCATTCTTTCAATATTTTGACTTTTTAAATTCACGTATTTCATAAATTCTTTTGCTCTAGCTTATACTGACTTCGACAGCGGATATTAGCTCAAAGAAGTGCAAGGGGTCAAGACTGGCCTGACCAACCAAAAATCCGTCAAGTCTTTTAATATTAACTAATTGAGAGACGTTTTGTCTATTAACAGATCCGCCGTATAAGATTTTTGCTTGTGTTGGAAGGAGTTTTTCAACTTCATCAACTTTTGTTTTAATACTTACAGGGTCATCGGGACGATACTTACCGTTTTGAGAAATGTTATCTGGATTTTCCAAGGTCATTACGCAGCCTGGTTTATAAAGCCTTTTTGCGTCCGTTGGTTTTATAAAGCAAATGATTGGTGTAATACCGTGTTCTAAACATATATCTCTTTTTTGCTCTACTATTTCGATCGGTTCGTTCCTTTCGCTATGTCCAACTACGCAGTATTTGCAAAAAGTTTTTAATTCCTCTGCAGTTATTTCACCTGTGTGTGCTCCCGGCTCATAAATTGATACATCCTGTGCACTAACTATAAGGCCGGTGTTTTTAATTATTTCCAAAAAAGTAACCGATGGGGCGATAATTACTTCAATCTTTGTACTGTCATATTTTTGTTCTTCGGAAGTTAGCGCAAACTCTTTAAGCCAGTCTTGCACTTTTGACAGATTCATATTTGATTTCCAGTTTGCGACTAGTAATTTCATACGTCTCTTAACTTAGTGTTTCCATAATTTTTCTAATTTGTTCGGGGAAGTTCTCAATGTCTTCATGTGTGTAATCATATCCTAAAATGTTTAAACATGAGAATACGTTTCCAACATCCGTAAAGATTTTTTCAGCGTATGAACATGCGACAAGTGAGTGAGCAAGAACATTTCCTCCGACTTCGCCTATTTTGGATTTTTGACAGCCCATTGGGCAACCTACGCAGGATGGGAATGAGTCGGAGGTAACGGTTAGGTTGTCTTTTTGATTTAAGATTTTATTGTATAGCACGTCATACTTTTCTGAATCAGGGATATCGTAAACTTTTGTACCGGTCACAACAACGTTATATATGTTTTTTTCTAAAAATTTGCGTTCTAAAAATTTTTCGGGGGATGAAAAGTATCTATCCACCAAAAGCTCTTGAGAGTTTTTGTCAAAGTATAAAATACTTCTTTTGCCGGGAAGGCCGATTGTGCCAAGATCGGTTTCAGCTTCTCTAAATGTTACACTTTCGTCTTCAATTTCTAGTGTTAACGGTATTCTGGATCTTCCGGTTAGTACTATTGAGTCAATGCCTGCAAATTGCATGCGGGAACCAAACGAACCTCCGATATATGTATCCTCAATGGTACCGTTGTCGTTTAACACTATAGATGTTTTTGAGCAAAAAGGAAAAAACCCGTTAAGTGGTCCTATTGAAAAAACCACCGGATCGCGATCCTGGTTTTCAGATAGGAGTTTAAGCCCAATTCCTACCCCTCCTATATATTTTTTAAGATTGGCATCTGATTTAACTTCTGCCAGTTTTCTTTGTAGATCTATATATAATATTTTTTTAGTTTGTAAGTTCATTTTGTTCTTGCTCTTCCTCTATGGTAAAAACTTTAGCGGGGCATATATCCCTTATCTTTTGAATGTTTGATTTGTTAATGGATGGGTCAAGTTGGACGGAGAAGGTGGGTTTTCCTCCCTCTTCTTTTGATTTAAAAACTCTGATGAGGGCGTTGTTTAGACCAACGATACCAAGTTGTCTTTGGGCTTCCGCCACACATAATTCGCACCCTATGCACTTTTCCGGAAATGTTATTGTTAAATATTTAGCCATGATATCCTAATACCTCCAAACCGGGCAGAGTTCCCTTTGAAACGAACTCCAGCATAGCACCTCCGCCGGTAGAAGCAAAACCGACTTTATCCAATAACCCAAGCATGTTTAAGGCTGTAACTGTGTCGCCCCCGCCTACAAGCGAGAATGCTTTTGAGTTTACAATAGCTTGAGCAATTTTTTTAGTGCCTAAAATGTAGTTTTTATCTGTATAAACACCAAGTGGGCCTGCCCATATTATTGTTTTTGCTGTGCTTATTATTTGAGTGTAGCCTTCAATGGTTAGTGAGCCAATATCCAGCTTGTTTTTAGCGTAGTCAGTTGGTAGGTATAGGTTTTTTGGAAAGTCTTTTTGGGTAGCCTGCCATTCAATACCTATTTTTCCTCCAAGTAGTACGGCGTCAGATATTTCTAGAAATTTGTTGATTGTGGGGAGTTTGCTTTCTATTTTTGCTCCTCCAACAATTGTGATCAATGGTTTTTGAGGTTTGGTTAGAGCGGATGTTATTGTTTCGACCTCTTTTACTAATCTGAAACCTGCAAAAGATGGGAGAAGTGAGGTTACCGCAACTATTGAGGCGTGTTTTCTGTGTGAAGTAGCAAAGCTTTCGTTTATGTAAAGTGTGGTTTGAGTTTTTGATATTAGTTCTTTGGCAAAGTCTAGGTTGTTTTCTTCTTCTCGGGGATCAAAGCGGAGGTTTTCAGTAATTTCGTAGGTGTTTTTGCCTAGTTTTTTGTCAAAGAAGGGGATAAATTGCAAAGTGGAGAGTTCTTTTATTGCTTTGCCGTCAGGTTTACCTAAATGACCACAGATTACAGGTATTGCGCCTTTGGAAATGATGTAGTTCAAAGTATCCAGACCTGTTTCCAGTCGATATTTTTCTAGTACTTCTCCTTTTTTTACAGGGACGTCCAGGTCGTACCTAACTAATACTCTAGTACCTTGAACAATTGGGGCTTGGGAGATAATTTGCATGTGTTTATTTTAGCAGAAAGAGGTCGGGGGTTGGTGTTTACATTTCTACGCCAAACCACTTCAGGATAGTGTTAAGGGTATTTTTCTTTTTGGGTTCTGTTACAGCTTCGATTATATTTTCCTGCGTAGGTGTCTCTTGTTTTGTTTCAAGTTTTTCTACTGTTACTTGGGAAGAAACTCCTCGAACCTCTTGAGTTGGTTGTTGGGTGTATGTGGGTAAGTATTCTTGTATTGCTAGGGTGAATTTGATGGGATCACTATCATTTCCAGCTCTGTCTTCACCCTTGAATTCGATCTCGTGTGTTCCATAGGAGAATTCATAGTCTGCTATGACCCATTTACCATCTTTTTCTATATCATCAAATTCAGATGCTTTTACCCCATCTACATACATCTTTACCTCAGATCTTTCTTCTGATGTACCTTCAAATGAAGGGGTTTGATCATGTGTCCAGTATGTGGAGTATTTCTCTGGTTCGTATAGGAAGAAGGATGTATTCTCCCACACCTTCTCAAGAACAAGGTTTGGTTTTACTGTATCTAGTTTAACAAGCTGTACGTATGTATCTGTTTCGTTTCCTGCTTCATCCTTAAACTTAATGTATAGGTGTTTCTTTCCATCTTTGGAAGATAGCTTAAAGGATATATCCCCGTCATAATCCTTCCAGGATGCTCCTCTGAAGTCTTGGTGTTCCGATATCATTACTTTATCTATATCTGTAGTTTGATCAGATATACTAAAGTATAGTTTCATCTCCCTATCGTTAACATTAATATCTAGCTTTCCGGGTTCTTTCTTATCATCTTCTGAGTTTATATTTAGTTTTAATCCGGATGTTGGGGATACTCTATCTAATGCATACTCTCCTGTTGTTCCGTATAGCTGAGGAGGAATGTATAGTTCGTCTTGATCGTGGGAACGAACATATGTGGTTCTTCCGGAAGAGTCCTCAAGAGATGAGATATCGCAGGAGAAGTCTTCGGAACTCTCATCAAATGTCCCATCATCAGAGGAACATGCACCCCATGTACCATCCATCTCATTATCTGTACTCCATTCAACCCCATTAACAGTGAATCCTTCGGTAGTGTTTGATGCTGTACCTGTGATAGTTGTATCTGTAGTTGCAGAGTCTACCGTATCCAGAGTTACTGTTGGCGTGCCGTGGGTTATTTCGTAGATATATACTTTACTTGGGGCCACGGCAGGTTCGGTAACAACCACATCTGCCCAACCGTCTGCATCCCAATCTGTTCCTCTTACATACGTACCAAAAAGGGCATTTCCCGAGGTTTTTATTTTACTAAGCCAAGGGGTTGCTTCAAAATCGCCATTGCTATTTTTATAAATAAAAAGTTTTCCATGTCTGGAGCCGTTAGGCATACTATTTTGGTATGCCCCAACAAGAAGGTCAGCTCTTCCATCGTTTGTTACATCGTACAGGTGAGTTACTCTTCCAAAGTTGTCGTTTGATGCCTGGCCGTCGATTCTAATGTCTGCATCTCCTGCGTTATACTCTGTTTCAAAGTCTTCTCGTCCATACCAGCAGTAGACCCGCCCACGATTAGTGGAAACACCTGAATAAGTTATTGCCCCAATACATATATCGTCCATACCATCCTGATCAATGTCACCGCTACTTGGGGAATGTTCTCTGGTAAACGTATCGGTTGTATTTTGAGGTATAAAACGGCTTGTTGGAGTTTCTATGAATCCCGACTGTCTTCCCGTGAAAAGATAAACCCCATGTCCTGAGGAGCTGTAATGATCTCCCACAAGTAAGTCTGTTATTGAATCCCCATTAACGTCTCCTGAAAAAGAAGAAAATATCCCAAACTGAGTATTGGTAGGTGCTGAAAATGAATAGTCTGCTTGGGTTGTGCTGAATCCATTGTTTGTTTGAAGGTAGACGTATGTTTCAGAAATACCAGAGTAACTGTTGGTGGTAATTATTGCAATATCAGGAAGAGAGTCTCCATTAAAGTTACCAATAAAATTCGATAGGGTGTAAATAGCGATTCCATTAAAATCAAAAATTAGATCAGCTTCATTGGCTTGTATTGTATCTGGTAAATCAGATGCGCCATAAAAAACATACACGGTACTTCTATCACCAGTCACAGTGTCGGTAAGTGGCGAGGCTATAATATCATCACATCCATCGAGGTTTACATCTGCAACCTTCATCCCTGCAGCAAATGAGTATCCTGGGAATTGTGCTTCACTAATATCACCATATATACGAACATCAGCAACATTGTTGTTTGTTTCTCCCCCGTAGAAGATATATACGGACCCACTACCCCAATGACCATCAACAGTCCTGCTGTTATCTCCAACCACCATATCTTGAAAACCATCCCCGTTTATATCTCCGCTTAATGTTGGAATGCCCCAATTACCGCTTTCTCCAGCGTCAGTAAGGGTGGTTTTTTCTGTAAGTGCTGGAGTTGCATATGCGTAAATAGGTGTACAGAGGAGAAAAACAATGCCACCAATAAAAAGAAACAGTTTTATGGACAACCTAAACTGGGCAAGCTTCATATAGGGAAATTTTACATTGTTTGCAAGGTTACTTCTACGGTTTATATGCAGTTATGTGGATTATAAAATAACTAGTTCAGCCATTTCCACCAGTCTATTGCTGTATCCCCATTCGTTGTCATACCAGGCTAGAATCTTTACCAAATCCCCGTCAACCACTTTTGTCATAGAAAGATCTGCTATGGCTGAGTATGAGGTTCCGACTATGTCCGAAGACACAATTGGTTCATAAGTTGCTTTTAATACTCCTTTGTATTTTGGATCTGAAGCGGCATCCTCCAAAGCTTTGTTAACCTCCTCAATCGTTGTTTTTTTAGACACCAACATGGTTATATCCGTCACCGATCCGGTAATAATAGGTACTCTTATTGCAATTCCATCAAACAATCCTTGAAGTTCGGGAATAGTCTGAGTTGTAGCTTTTGCCGCACCTGTTGTTGTTGGGATCATGTTGTAACCTGCGGATCTTGCACGACGCATATCAGGGTGTAGTGGGGGAGGTGGCCCGTCCACAATATTTTGTTCGGCGGTAATGGCGTGAACAGTGGTCATTACTGACTTTAATATTTTAAATTTGTCGTGAATAACTTTAACCACCGGTGAAATACAGTTTGTTGTGCATGAGGCATTAGATATTAAGTTTTGACCTAAATACTGATCATCATTTACTCCAATCAAGAAGGTTTGAGCAGTGCCACCTTTGGTTGGTGCAGATACAATAACTTTTTTAGCACCCGCATCTATATGAGCCTTTGCACTATCGTTATCTGTAAATCTGCCGGTACATTCCAAGACCACATCCACTTTTAATGCTTTCCATGGGAGTTTTGAGGGTTCTTTTTCAGCAAATACTTGAATTTTATTGTCATCAACTACCAGGTAGTTTTTTTGACCGGTAGTCTTAAAAAAGTCTTTATCGTTTTTATTGTCTGTTAGACGTATCTCCTTGCCATCTTCTTCCAAATATACATCTTTATCATAAACACCGTATGCAGTGTCGTATTTTAATAGGTGAGCTAAGATACGGGGGTTGGTTAAGTCGTTTATAGCAACAACTTTAAGTTTGGATTTTGTTAAGGCTATTTTTAGTGAGGCTCGGCCTATGCGACCGAAACCATTTATGGCAATTTGGGCAGACATTATGGTTAGATTTTATCGCCTTTTAGAGCGCCTTTCAAAGGTTTGAATCAATCCAGCTCTTTAACACGTCTTTAGGCATAGCGCCCACTTTTCTGGATACTTCTTTATTATCTTTAACTACAACAAAAGTTGGGATACTCATCACGCCGTATTGGGATGCGGTTTGACCATTAGTTTCTACATCAACCGTTTTAAACTCCACTTTACCTTCGTAGTCTTTTTCTATTTCTTTAAATATGGGCTTCATGACTTGGCAGGGGCCGCACCAATCAGCATAAAAGTCTAGTAATTGAATCATAAAAACCTCCAAAAAACTTTTAAACTAATTTTTATTGAGACCCAATTATGATAGCATAGTTTTCAAAACCATATGTCAAGATTTTCAAAAATACTAACCGTAATTTTCGTTGTCCTACCACTAGTTGTCTTTTTATTTGTTGCTACTACCAGAAAACTTCACTCTAAATCGGAAGTAGTCTCTGGTTTAGCTGAATTTTTTGGGGATAATACAAAGTTAGCCTACGAGAGAACAAAAATAGATACTTATGATCCTGATTTGGGTTGGCAGTTTGGCGAAGTCTTTGGTACATACAACGAACCTACAATCATAGGATCCTCCGCTGTACTTGTAGATATTAATACCGGAAAAATTTTATATGAAAAAAACCCAACTGAGAAACGTAAGATTGCAAGTCTCACAAAAATCATGACTGCGGTTGTTGCGTTGGAGCATGAAAAATTAGATACCAAAATGAGTGTTTCTGCCACATCTGCAAATATTGGTGAGAATGTAATGGGGTTAACCGAAGGGGAGATTTACACTATGGAAGATTTACTGTACGGGTTAATTCTTAATTCCGGAAACGACGCTGCTTATACAATTGCAGAAAATGTTGCTGGAAGTTCCGATAAATTTGTGGAATGGATGAATTTTAAAGCCAAAGAATTGGCGTTGAAAAACACATATTTTGCAGATCCCAGTGGGTTGGATGATGATACATATAGTACTGTTGAGGATTTGGCACGTTTAACTCGTTATGCACTAAAAAATCCTGAATTTAGAGAGATTGTGAAAACGTTTGAGTATGAGATTTTTAGTGATGAGACACATAAGTATATCTATATGCAAAACCAAACTAATTTACTAACAACATATCCTGGAGTTTTCGGAGTGAAGACCGGATATACGGAGGAAGCAGGTTTATGTCTGGTTACTTTTGCGTCTAATAATAACCACGATGTTGTGGGGGTTGTGTTAAATAGCTACGATCGTAAAGGGGATATGATTTTGATGCTGGATCATGCTTTTGGAACTTTGGGTGTTGTAACGGATCATCCTGCATTGACGTTTTAAATGCGTGATATCATACCCTCATGCCAAAAGCAGTTTCAAATAACCCCGAAGATCTATTC
>CAYRWK010000012.1:0-14562 GCA_964427965.1 uncultured Candidatus Saccharibacteria bacterium
TTGATCTGTCATTATTCACATACGTTACCGTGCTGAATGTATCTGAACTAACTCAGCTTGGTGGGATAACATTGAGTTCCCCGAAGTGAATTATACAACAAAGTACCCTTTAACCCTTACCTACGAGGATATAGACAGTGCAATGGTTAGAATTGGAAGTAGGGTTTATGTGTAGGCTGTATAATATGTTTTATGGAAAAAGCATCACCAAGATGTCAGCATCACGTTGACCCAAAAGAGATTGTGGAAGTTGTGATTACGGATTATTCAGAACCGGAAGCAATAAAGTCCATATACTCGCCAACTCTTTTTCCGCACCTTAAAATTAAAACTAACGCCGTTACAAGAGATATTGAAGTTGTTGTTATATCAACTGAAAATGAGGATAAGCAATTACTTCACAAACTTTTGATGGAAACGAGAACTGCTCGTGAGGGTGTTTTGAAAGAGTGTTAAAAGTCCACCATTGTCCATCAAAGTTACAACTGTCTACAACATTGCAAAATATCCACCATATTCCACCATTTTGTTATTCCGTTAAAGTCCTAAAAATTGCCACCATTAGCCACCATTTTCCATTATTACTAATTACCCAAAAAATGTGGGGTTATAGTTTTAATGCTTTATTCTAGAATTGGGTTATAAATATTGTTATATCAATCTAAAATAGTTAAACCTGTTTTTCTTTTGTATTTCCCTGTTGGACATCTCTTTCTGCAACATAGATTTCCTTGAATTTCATGTATGCTTCCATATTAGCATGGAAATCGGTTAGCCCTAGGTCATGCGGTTCAGTGCCTCTGCCAAAAATCGCATATCGTTGGAGCACGAAAGCAGGGTCTGCATAGAGAATTTTCCTTTGCGGGTCAATTAAAAGTCCAAGTGTCTCCACAAAACAATGACCCATTACTTTTTTTTCTGTAATAGGTGCCTCAAGCCATCTTTTTTCTAAAACTTCAATATAAGTGTAAGGAATATTTAGGGTCTTTAACAAAGCACAATAAACAATACAAAAGTCTGTACAGCCAGTAGCGTAGCCATCATTTAAGATGTGCATTGCATCTCTAGTATTGAACTGCTCCACGATTAAGTCTGTACGTTCCACTTTTGGTAGAAACATAAACAAACCCAATAACAGGTCTGCACCCTGCATATCATTTGTGTGGTGCTCTGCTTCTTTTATTTGTCTTTGATTAAGTGTTAGTAATGTCATAAATGAAACGAGCCGGAATCAATGAGTTTTTGATTCACCAATTCCGGCTCCCAAACTTGTTACACCATCTGTGCCTGCAACTCTTTGATGCGTTGGTCGGTGTATTCAAACATCCCGGTCCATACATCACAAAGCGGCGACACTTCGGCGAACTGACCGTTGCCCATGTACCTTTCGTAAGTGCATCCATTAAAACAGGTTTTCACCCACGGACACGCTTGGCACTTCGGCGGCATATCGGTACGGTTGGCGAGCCATGTTGCGTAAATCGGGTTGGCAAGTACCTCTGCAAGCGGTTGCGTGTTGATATTGCCCAAGTAGAACTCCGGTATTCCCGAAAACTTCCCACATGGGTACACACTGCCGTCTGCTTCAATCGCCAAAAAGTCCCGGCAATTGCCCTTGAATGAACAGGTCATATCACGACCACCCAAGAGTGCTTGCATGAATCCATGCAATAGTCTAACTTCCAGCTTCGGGTCATCCCGTGCTAACCACACATCAAAGGTGGCTTTAAGGAAGTTTAAGAAGTCTCTGGGTTCAAGGACATAAGGCGGTTTATTGTCTGGCGACCCCATTTCCCAACACGGTGAAAGTTCCACCTTCGGGTTAATGGATACAAGGTAATCAAAGTACGCTTTCGGGTCCTGCTTCAATGTTTGGTCTGTGATGACCGCAATGTAGCCGCCCAAAATTCCATACTCTTTTGCCATTTCCAGTCCACGCATCACGTCATCAAACGTGCCACTGCCATCCGGGTATTGCCGGTAGTAGTTGTGCAGTTCTCGCCATCCGTCAAGGCTCGTGCCTACGCTGAATCGGTGCTGTTTGAAAAATTCACACCATTCCGGCGTGAGTCGTGTGAGGTTGGATTGTATACCATTCTCAACCATGACGTCCGGGAACTCCTGCCGCAACCTTGCCTGCATTTCCACTACTTGTTGATAAAACGGTAAACCCCGTAAAAGCGGTTCTCCGCCGTGGAACACTAACCGGATACGATTGTAACCCATTGCTACAAGGTTTCTCTGCGTAGCTTCCACCGTTGCTACTTCCATTTTCGGGAAAGCGTGCATTGTGCGAAAGTCCACGGAGAAGTTGTAGCAGTACCGGCACCGTTGGTTACACATAATGGATACCGGCTTGACTATGACCGTCTTTGCGACAATCGCCATGCCACACCTCCGTAAATGGAAAAAACGGGAAAGCAGTTTTTTACATCAGCACTAGGCTAACTGCTTCCCCGGTTGAATAGACGCCGCTAGGGTTAGTGCCAACCGGAGCAGTCGTACCAATTGCCATAGTTGCCGTAGTCGTTGATGTAAACATCATACGAACCGCCTTCGGCTTCTCGCAATTGGCTTTCCTGTGCCTTCGCCATTTCAGCCTGCAAGATAGACATGGTAGCATCCTCCTTTCGTAGGATAGACTTATTTGGTCTCCATTGACATTATATCACGCGACTGGCACTTTATTGTTGCATTACAAAGGAATAGTGTAAGTTAGATATTCAATAATCACTACTGAATTTGGTATTATTTCAAAATTGTTAAACGTAAAATTTCGTAGTTTCTAACACTTCGTAGTAACATATTCTTATATCGTATGACTACTGAAATACCACAAAACCACCCTATAAAAGTAGCTTACTATCTGCGAGTGAGCACGGACGACCAAAGCGACCGTTATGGTATTGCACTCCAAAGAAGGTCTTTAGATGCAATTGTAGAGTCTCGTGGAACCCTAGAGGATGGGAAAACTCGGGTAATGCAACTTGCGGGAGAACAATACGTATACAAAGATGATGGCATAAGTGGAACGCTACCAATGGAGGAGAGACCCGCTTTTGCAAGATTACAGGAGGATATAGTTAATGCCCCGGAAGGCGAGAAACCTTTTTCTGTTGTCGCCGTTTTCAAAATTGACAGATTTGCGAGAAGGCTTAAGGTTTTATTAGATGTTATAGATTTTTTTGAAAAATATGGAATCAAGTTTATCTCCGTTCATGAAAGTATTGATACGTCCACGCCTTTCGGTAGGGCTATTCTAGGAATTGTAGGTGTTCTATCCGAATTGGAAATGGAGACAATTGCTATGAGAACCAGAGCCGGTAAAGAGGAGGCTATAAGGATAGGCGTGTTCATGGGCAAAGTACCTCCTTACGGTTATGTAAAAGATGCCGATAGACGGCTACAAGTGCTCCAAAAAGAAGCCACAATTGTACGTTTGATATTTGATAAATTTGTTATTGAAAGATTGCCAATACAGGCTATATGCAGATATTTAGAGGAAAACAAAGTTGAATCACCCGGTGTTACAGCAGTTACAAACAAAAAGCGTAAGGGTGGAATTGATAAGAAAAGTAACCCATTCTTTTGGTCCATACCAATGATTAAAAACATACTTGGAGACGAAATTTATCTTGGTAAGTACTATTACAACAAAACTAAAGGGAGAAAGCACTTACCTAAAGCCGAATGGAAACTTTCTCCATACATTTACCCTGCAATAATTGATATTGCAACATCTGAAAAAGCCACAGTTTTACTTGCTAACAGAAAGTTACTAACTATTAGAAATCAGGATGATAAGCATATTTATCTGCTAAGCGGGCTACTAAAGTGTGCTTGTTGTTACGACCCCGAAAGGGATAAAAACGAAGGTATGCAGACATTGCACGGTGAACCGAAGGAAATTGAGAAAGGAAGCCACAAATACACATACTATTACAAATGCAGAAGGAAAACCCATGCAAAAACCTCAATTAGATGTGGTTCATTGCCCTTACCTGCCGAACAGATTGAGAAATACGTTACAGATAGGGTTAAGGAATTACTTACTGACCCAAAAATAGTGTTTAACTATCAATTAAGGCTAAACTCAACGGAATTGGAATTAAAGCGGTTAAACACAGAATACGATACGATTCGTAGGTTGAAAAACGCTCTCCCACAAAGAAAAAACAACCTCAAATTACAACAGGAATATGGACATATTACCTTAAACGAACTTACCGAAAAACTTAATGAACTTAATGCCCAAGAGAAAACCTATAATGAAAAGTTTGCAGAATATGATGCCAAAATATCTCAAACAAAACTGGATGAGGGGTACATGAAAAGTTTTGAAATCTTTGAAAAACAGTACAAGAAGGCTTTAGCCGAAATAGAAACTAATAGAGCGGAAGTCCAGCAATTACTACAGTTAATAATTGATAGGATAATCGTATATTCAAGACCAATTACCGGGAACGACAGTATTGCCGGTAGGAAAACCGAAGGTCAACAAATACCATTTAAGATTGTCATTAAGCTACGTTTGCCACAAGATTACCTCAAACTTTTAGAAGCAAAAGCCAACGAAACATGGGTCAATAAACAGGGAGAGTTCGGGGATAAAAATGTTAACTGGTGGGCACGGTGGGACTCGAACCCACACCCTTTCGGACACGGTTCTAAGCCGTGCGCGTATGCCAGTTCCGCCACATGCCCAAATACCAATTAAAGCACCTAATGCTTTTGCATAACGCTGGTTGTCAGAACAAGGCAATTCTATCATAAAAATCATTAAATGAACTACCGGCAGCATACGCAGCCGGTATTTCTAATCCCACCCTCCACGTAAGATTAGAAAGTATTGCATTTTTTTCAAAATCATATTTAATTAAACGTAAATGCCCAACGGGACGATTAACTCAATTTCAGATGCTGATCTAGGAACTAACGGTTTTACTCTGCCTACTAAAGTAGGTATTGTTTATAGTGATGTTAAACGTGAATACTTCCCTACCGATGCTCAATGGATTACAGAAAAAGATGCCCAGCACGATGCTGAGGCAGTAGGAGGCTACCTTGAAAGAATGGGCATCAAGCCTTTGTTATACCCGGGTAACGATGATCTAATCATTAACCTTAAACGCGACAAACCCGAGATGGTATTTAATATGGTAGGTTCTGTAAAAGGTCAGGAGTTATTATCCGCTACCATTCCTGCTGTTTTAGAACTGTTAGGTATTCCTTATACCGGAGCTGGTATCTTAGGTGAGTCTATTGTTTATAATAAGTTTTTAGTTAAAAAGCTACTTGAGCAAGCCGGAGTTCCTGTTCCAAATTATCAACTTTTTACAACCGCCAGTGATCCAATGGAGTTAAATATTAGATTTCCGTTAATTTCCAAACTAAACGAAATTCATGGCGCTGTTGAAATTACCAAAGATGCCGTTTCGTTTAATGAAAAGCATTTACGAGATAGATTAAAGTTTTTGATTAATACTTACAAACAACCTGTGCTAGTTGAAGAGTTTATTGTTGGAAAAGAAGTAGCCTGCTTTTTGCTTGAAGGCTTGAACAAAAAGGTTTACATGGGTGAAAAGGTTTTTAGGGATTCTATGGGTGGTTCTGCTTTTGCTTCTTTTGAAGATCAATGGATGGAGGATCCTGCTAAGGGGCCATCTGGTGAGGCATATACTTATGCAAAGTACGATGATCCCGCTTTACGTGATTATGTAAAAAAGGCCTTTGATGTTACTAAAATGACTGATTACGGTAAGTTTGATGTCAGAGTTGATGCTTCTAATAGGTACTTTTTTATAGATTCAAACACCAACCCTGCTTTTGGACCCAAGGAGTTAAATGTTGGGATATCGTTGGTGCTTGATTTGTACGGTATTGGCTTTAACGAGATTTTACGAAGGCTTATTATTAATACTCTTCGTGGATCTGAAGAAATTTCTACTCTTGGGCAGTAAGATCGCCTAACTTTTTCCAGTTTAAAACGTATAACAAATCTTTTGTTTCACCTTGATACTTTTTAAATTTTTGGTTGTGGTAATGTACTTTTTCTTTATATATAAAACCGGCGTTTTCTAATACTTTTATTGAAGGAATGTTTTCAGCACTTACATAGGCATTTATCTGAATATGTCTTACTTTGGTTTTTACAATTTGAGCATGAAGCTTTTCCATTTCTTTGAGTTTTATACATGCCAGTCTGACACCGCTTGCAACAAGTCCTTTAACAGGTTTTTTTATTCTTCCGTCAATATATTTGGCGTAACTTATTTCAACTATCAGTCTGTTTAGATATTTTGAACTTTTTATTCTTTTTAATCTTTGGGTTTCTTCCGGTACAAATTGAACCCAGCCCATTAGTTTGTCTTTTTCTGTGGTTGTTATGGCAAATCTAATATCGTTATCTTTTGGGTTTAATGTTTTTTTAATAACGGCGTTTGTGATCTTACCTTTTACACCCTCCATGTATTTTTGAACCATTGGGTTTGTAAAGATTCTTTTGTATCTTATAAAGTCTTCTCTGTTATTTGGATCAAGATACCTTATTACAGCAGGTTCCTGTGTTAGATGAAAGTTGTATAGAGCTTTAAACCGTGTACGCGGTTGTTTTAATGTTGGTAATTTTTGCATATTTACTCCTCTACCGAAACTTCTTCCATTTGGGAAATAAAGTAGTATGCGCTTTTTGTCCAGGTGGTTGGGGAAGGTGGGTTATACACCGGGGCTATTGTTTCTATAGTGTCCCTGCCTTTTGATAAATATATTTCATCAAGTCCTTTTGCAATTTTTTCTATGGCTTCGTCAAATGAGCTAAATTGTATTTTTCCACTTCCCCAGCCAAAGGGGTTGTAGTTTTCTTTGATGTAGAATTTGGCGCATGTTGATTCTACACAGGCAATTGCGGGGAGAATTTTATAGTCTATGTTGTATTGATCTGCTACTTTAATAAATGTTTCTGCGTTTAGTTCGAGTGGTGAGTTATATTTTTTAAAAAAGTTTTGCAGGGTTTTTACTCTGTCTACCTTGATATAGTCTATTTGATGCAAAGAAGTATCGTTTACAGTTTTTTCCTTAGCAAAGGTTGTTTGAGCACCAAAAACAAACCCACCAAAAATGAGCATAAAAGGAAGCATTATTGACAACATAGGATACAAGGTTTTTTTCATAGGTTTTTGTGTTTTTTGGGCAATTTTGGAGCAGAGTTGTTTATTGTGTCAAGCGGCTTTTGGCTGTAGTTGTAATGTATTTAGGCTTTTATCCGCACAACCGTTATATTATACAGGAGCATAGTTTGGGGGTCAAACCGCGTGATTGTGCGATTAAAGCGTTTCGTAGTTTGTTATTTGGCCTTTAAAGTAATTTACGCCTTCGCACCAAGAGCCCTTGGAGGGAGGAGTGTATGTTTTCATTATTTCGCATGGATCTTTTATTCCTTTTGCATAAAAATGCTCACCAAAATAGCTGGATACCACTTTTATACCGTGTTCCCAGTTATCAAAAAACTTGATGTTGTCTCCCCACACTCCCCAACCGTAGGCATTGTAGCTTTCTTTACCTTCGTGTTCGGGGGTTTTTTTGCCGCAGTTTGATTCTTGAAAAGATACAGCGGGTACTAACCACCACGGGATGTTATTTTTATCCGCTTCCTCTACAAATACTTTACCGTAGCCTGAAAGTGGGCAATTGTATCTGGAGAATAGTCCATCTAACGCGGCCGCTCTAGCGTCCGCACCTAAGAGACTTTCGGAGGATGTTCCCGCCACAAGAGGTTTGGAAGAGAAAATAGCATATTTGCTTGGAGCGTGTGTTATTGGTTGTGTAATGCTGGTAAAAAGTACTGCTGTTAATACTAGGGCTGACATAGAAGATATACCAAATAGTGCTAAAAAGGCGGGGAGAGTTGCTTTTTGAAAATTAAGGTTTGGTAGTTTTATATCGGATGTTGCTAAAAATATTTTCCACTCTGTTCTTAATCTCAGGTAGGTTTTAATAAAAATATTTGATTCCATATTGCTTAAATATTCTACCACGCTTTCTAGTTTGTTTCGTTTGAGTAACCCCTGGCTTGGAGCAAGAATGCTTCAGCGTACTTGCCGTTTAGGCTCATTAAATGGTCGTGAGTTCCTTCTTCAATAATTTGTCCTTTATCTACAACAATAATACGGTCTGCGTTTCTGACTGTAGAAAATCTGTGGGAAATTATTATCACCGTTTTACCTTTAAAGAAGTCATAAATTCTGTTGAAGATGTTGTATTCGGATACCGCGTCAATGGAGGCAGTCGGTTCATCAAAGATTACAAGAGGGGCGTTTCGGTAGAAGAATCTTGCGATAGCTAGCTTTTGCCATTGCCCGGTAGAAGGTCTTATACCTCCCTCGAATTTTTCGCTAAGGACCTGATCAAATTTTTTTGGATACTCCTCAATGAACGATGTAGCATCTGCCTGCTGAGCGGCTAGTCTGATGGCGATTTCATCTACGGGCTCGTCGGACTTGCCTAAGTAGATGTTTTCTTTAACTGTTAGTTGATGGTACATGTTAAATTCTTGAAAAAGTACACCGATATTATCGTACCAATTATCAACTTTTAGCTCGTTAATATTAGTGTTATTGATAAGCAGTTCCCCCGATGTGACTTGGTATATTCGGCAGATAAGTTTTACTATTGTTGTTTTTCCTGCACCGTTTGGGCCGACAATTGCTATTTTTTCTCCGGATTTTATTTTTAGATCCAGCCCTCTTAATATATCTTTGTTTGTATTCGGGTATCTAAATGTTACGTCACTCAGCCTTATTTCCGGTCCCTGGGAAAGCTTAGGAAGCACAACTGTTCCATCCGGAAAAGCTTTTCCTGTGTTAAATAAAGTGTATGCATCTTTCAATTGAGTTGCTGATTGAGTTAAATCATTATAATAAGAGAAAGCTGAAGTTACGGCATCTTTAGCGGTAGTAATTGACCTTACTCTAAAAGTTACATCTCCTATTGATATCAAGCCCTTAAAAAAGCTTTTAAATATCTGTAAGTAGCCCGCAAATATTGCAAGGTCTGACAAAGTGTCAATAAACGTACCCCCAGTTTGCCATCTTCTTGTTATTCCAAGACTCTTCTTTGTGGACCATATTTGGTACTCCATATACTTTTTATCTAAAAATATTAAGGTTTTTGTGATAAAGTTTTCATTAAACTTGTATGGGTTAGTTAGATCACTCAGACTGGCGCCCGCGCGTCTTCTTCCTTCTGTTGATTCATATAGAAAAGAGTAGTATTCTTTCCTAAATTTTCTATCAAATAGTAACCACGGTATTGTCAGCAAAACTATGGCTATAGAGTAAGCTGGGAAGAAATATACTACAACTAGTAGTGCGCTGATGGCTTTAAGAACGTATGAAAGAAAGTTGATAAACTGCTGGGGAAAGCTGATTAGAGAATCAAGATAGCCTTCAGCCCTGTGTATTTTATTATTAAATTCAGGCTGTTCCAGATTTTGAAGCCCTAAGTCCTGAAGTTTTTTGTAATACAATTGCTTTGCTTTTGGTCTACCGTAGTTTCTAATTGTATCCACCGACATGTTGTTTATTAAGGATACTATTGAGTTAAAAACACTATATCCAACGGCGATGCCGACATAAGGATACATTTTGGAGATGTCCGGCGCTCCCCCGTTTGCGTCTCTTAAAGTTTTTATTAGCGCGTCGATTAAAAGGGCAAAGATGTAGTTGTTACCAATTTCTTGAAGCCTGGCAACAAACTTTGAAATTAGAAATATTGTGGCGCTAACGGGCTGTACTTTAAACAAAAACTTAGTGGACCACCTAGTGATCTCAAAAAATTCCTTAGCACTAACTTTTTGATAATCTTTGTTTTGTGAATTAGTTGATTGTTCGGGCATAGCGGATTGCAATATTATATACGGTTTTTATTTGGTTTTAAAGAGTTTTTGTGGAGTATTTTATAGACCTGTGGTCTTTATGCGATCTTCAACTATACAAAGTCGTTTTTCATGTCTATTTAAACGGTCATTTATAAAAATACGTTCTTGGCGGTTTTCCGTTATTTCTACCATAAATTTGTCTATATATTCATACAGTTTAGGCACATAAGATGTTTTTCTATCCAGCTCTTCAAATTTTTGCATTAAAAAGTATATCTGTGTTTGCATTGTATATAGCGTTTTTTCAATCTTATCAAATCTTAAATTAATTTGTTTAAACTTTGCCTCGAATAGGTTTAGTTTATGCTCGATTCTGCGGAACCTCATATCGATATGTTTAAATCTTTGATCAATTAGTTCAAACTTAGCGTCAATCTGGTTAAATCTCTCGTCCATTTGTTCAAACCTAGCGTCCATTCGGTCTAATCGTTCATCAATCTGTTTAAACCGTGCCTCCATTTGGTCGAATCTCTCGTCTACCCGTTTAAACCTCTGGTCTATTTGTTCAAACCTGGAATCTATCTGCTTAAATTTATCGTCAATATGTAAAAACTTTGCGTCGATCTGGTTAAACCTCTCATCAACCTTCTCGAACCTATTATTAACCTCTTTAAACCCTGTCACTACAACAGATTCCAGTTTAGAAAACATATTTACTATCTCTTGCATTTGGGATTTTGGCATTAAAAATAAATTATCATATACCAACTAACATTGCAATATGATAAGGTATGTTAGGCAGGTTTATAACTGTATTAACAGCTTTAATTATTGTTTAAAAGTTTAATGGAATAGTTGTCGCAATCCAAATCACCTGCATCAGATTTTTTTGTTCGAATGCTATTTACATCAGAAAATTTTTCCGGTGAGTAGTAAAAACAACTGTATTGTTTTGCAGAGCCATCTTCTATCTTAATTACTTTTGCTACCCCCTCCCCGCTTCCGGCGCCGTTTTGATCCACAATTAGTATATAAAGACTGTTATCGACCCACATAAGATATGGGTTATTTTTTGCTGAGTCGGGGTTGCTTGTTACTTCAAGATATTTTTCGTATTGATCGCTGTTTAGCGGTTTTCTTAAAACCCCTGCAAAATCAGTAGATTTTTCGATTGGTATGTTTAAACTTGATCTTTGAACCAGTGTGTAGGAGTAGTCTTTGTAATCAAGTTTTTGTCCTAGTTGTTCTTGATAGTAGCTAGTTGTGTTATTTGGCTGCGTCTCAGTTTTGTTAGTTTTATTTGAGTTAGAGTAGGAATTAAGTAGCAATGTAGTGATGAAAAGCCCGGTGAGAACGTTTGCAGTAGCGAGCCCCAATGCTAAAAACTGTAGGGATGGTTTCCTCATACCTTTATTATATGCTTTTTTCCAGTGCCTTCCAGCTGGTTTCTCTAAATCCTATTTTTAGATACCAATCAAATGATGGGAGTTTATTGCTTGCTGTTAGCCATACTGCTTTGTAGCCTTGTTTTTTTGCATGTTCTTCCGCTGTTTGTAGTAGTTTTGCTCCTATTCCTGTCTTATGGCAGTCAGGATTGACAGCTATAACGTCAATATACAGTTCTTGATGATCCAATACGTTATCTACCTTGCACGTAATGACACCTATGATTTCGCTATCTAATAAGGCTACCCAACAGGCCTGTGGGTTATAGTACTGTTCCAGTCTCTTACGAGCTACTTCGGGACCCCACATTTCTCCAACCGAATTAAAAGCCTTGCAAAATACTTCCGTGGCTTTGGGTAAATCCTCCTGTGTTAGCTTTCTTATTACGGTATTCATTTTTGTTCAAGAAATGAGTAAATAATTTCTTTGTATATGGGGTTTAGGTTAAGTTCCTTTATCTCCTCTTCACTAAACAATCTCACACATTGTCCTTCAGTAGTGGCAATATCTGTAGCTTCTACATATATTTTTGCACAAAAGATATACTCCTCCACCTCCATGTTGTCTTCATCCCTTTTTCTTACAGTAATCAACTTGAAGTCGTATGGGTATAAGTTTACCTCCTCGATAACTTCTCTTCTTATACACAACTCCGGTGTCTCCCCGGGTATAACCTGCCCTCCCAGTAGGCTCCAAGTGTTTGGGTTTGGGATGGTTGGTTTGTTGTCCCTTAACTGAAGGAGAATTTTGTTGTCCTGATATAAGATGGCTTTAGAAACTCTTTTTGTCTGCATGATTTCTGTGGTCGGGGTGGAGCGGCTCGAACGCTCGACCTCACGGTCCCAAACCGTGCACTCTACCAACTGAGCTACACCCCGGTGTATTCTTGAACTGTATCATCTTATCCACACAAGATACGGCTATTTTAACACAATATTATTCACAATTATGCTACAACTCGGGGATAAGCTTATCTAAAACCGCGTCAAAAGGTGTTGATTCATAAATAATTCGTGAATTCCTATTTAGATCCACCAGATGCAGTTTAAAAGAATAGGTGCAGGTTTCGGAAGGTAAGCACGCAGGCACTGTTTCATCATGTTTTGTAATGTTACGCGAGACTTCCGTGACAACAAATACATCATTATCCAAAAAGTATCCTCTGTCGTAGTAGCAGTTTCCTCTAACTGAGCAATCCACTACTTTGGCATCAATTATCTTATCCTCTTTTAGTCCATACAAGCGTACTTCGTTAGATTGATAGCCGTACCTTTCTTTATTGCTAAAATCAATAAAGTGACGGTCGCTTGGGGCGTATATAACTTTGGCTTGATTGCGATTTTCAAGAAGTACTCTATCCAGCTCTTCAGCCATACCCGGCTCATCCATGGAATAAATTTTCATCCATTTGGTGTTGTAAATTTCATTTTCTTCTACTAGGGTAAACTCGTCTGCTTCTAGCTGAACACCCTTGTTTCTAAGGTTTGTGATCCATTTTTGAAAACTGCTACTCAGCTCGACTTTGGGGGGAATTTTACTGTGGTCTACTTCCATTTGTTTTCTAATGTTTATAAAAACAGTAGCTACTACCAGCAAACTGATAAAAAAAACACAAAGGGTTTCGATTTTATTCATTTTGATTAGTAATAAAAGCTTGTTTTTCATACTTATATACTACCAACTTCCCCCGCCACCGCCACCGCTAAATCCCCCACCGCTGTGTCCTCCCGAAAATCCACTGCTAAATCCCCCACCCGATCGTGTACTGGTTGGGGTAATTGCTCTTGATACCGAGGTGCTTAGCGAGCTGGTCATTGCGTTTAACACCATTAGGTTGGTAAAGGATTTATTTGTGTACCAGTCGTAGGTGGGAAGATCATGTAACGATTCAAATCTTTTAGCCCAAGTCTTTGTTATGCCAAAGGCCACAGCGTAGGGTAATAGTTTTTCAAACAAAAACCAGTTTAATTCTTGAAACTTCAATTGTTCTGTTTGGGAGGTCATAAACTTGCGAAGGCCTAAGATATCTATTTTGATGCGTGCTCCTTTTAATGTTTTTCTGGGCATTGCGTGGGCCATGATAAAGGCAACTATTCCCGTGACGACTGCAAAGGTAAACATTCCTGCAACCCCAATTAGTACCCAAACTGTTCTAATAGTGTCTGGGTTATGTGGGAAAAAGCCATTTGTGACTACAGCTTTGTATATATCATCTTTAACTTTAGCTAAATCTGCTTTATCGCTTTCAGAAAGGTTTTTTACACCAATTGAATCTCTGTTTTTAAACAAAATATCCAAAATCTTTTGTTCAAATGGTTGGAGTTTATTTGTGTCTTTTGATAGATGCAGATTCGATTTTTCAAGGACAATCTTTTCATCTGTTTCGTTTATTTTTAAATGGCCTCTAATAGCCAGGTCAACAATTGTTGCTGAGATATCTTTTGAGTCTACCTCTTCGTCCTCTATTGTTCCAACTTCTGCAGGAGTTAGTCTGCGTTTATCGTCTTTTGGAGGTTCAAACAACACAGGAATTGATGTGATACCTGTCTTCGGATCTCTTCCAAATAGAAAAAAGATTATAATTATGACAAGAGGTGGAAAGACAAACCATGCAAAGTATAGAAAGCTTAACAAACTCTCAAGCCACTTTGGGGTTCCTACAGCAACTTTTGGAGTAATGGTTACATATCCTTTATCAAAAGATATTGCAATCGTCACATCTTGGCCAGAGTAGATTTTTGTTGAGCGTTGGAGGGTTATAGTGTTACCCTGTTGTTGCAAGGTGCAGTCTTGCTCGGCTGTGTCGTATCCGCCTGAATAACATGCCGTGAGTATGTTTGAAGTGGGAATGCTTGAAGGTAGGGCTATGGTTGCACTATAGTTTTCAATTGGCACCAACCACTCTTCACCGACTAGATTATGATATATTTCATCGTGGTCAGAAAAGCCCTCAACTCCTCCAGTAAACGTGTATTTAATAACATATGTTTTTGCCCCAACAAAAGTTTTATTTGCGTCCCCAATTTTTATTTGATAATTGTCCCCGCTTTGATACTTTTCATAATTGTATGCTTTGCCTGATTCGTCTGTAACACTTATCACTTTTATTGGAGTTTTAAAATCGTCACCCTGGTCATTTGTAAAAATGTTTCTAATGTCCCTATATATGCCGTGTTTATCCAAAGTACCTGAGTCATATTTTATTGTTTCGGTAACCACAAACTCCCCCGTTTGGTTTAAAA
>CAYRWK010000012.1:14662-15828 GCA_964427965.1 uncultured Candidatus Saccharibacteria bacterium
TAGCCCAATACAAAAACTAAAATTCCGGGAATAATTAGCACACTTGCAAACCTGGTTAGCATCGCAAGACCAAATAAACAGCCTCCTGCAGAAATCAGCAGTAGTTGTTTTTTTGTGCTTAAAAACTTTTTGGTAACAAAAATTAATAATATCGAAGTTAGGAGCAAAATACTTTGCAAAAAGTCTAGATGTAAATCTCTCGACGTGATGTAAAACACCGGCTCCATCAAAATTATTAAATTCCAAAGCATAGCAACACTAAACCCAAACAGTTTATTTAAAAGGAGTGAACATAGCAAAACTAACCCCGCTCCTAGAACAATTAATGGTAATTTTGCCATAAGTAGTTCTTCCGCTAAGTATTTACAGGATGCGTCGTTATAACCGCAAGAAGTATATGCAGAGTCTACGGCTGTTAAGACCTTTTTGCCTATTCTGGTACTTGCTCCCGAAAGGGTCATAACTGTTACCCCGGGATGGTAAGAAATTTTACCGGCATATGCCAAGTCTTTACCGACCTCCGGGTGGCCTTTAAAAACTGTTTCCAAAATCCATGGGTAGTAGTTTAGACGGTATAACCAACTAAAGTTATCTTCCCAGACAGGTGCTTGGCTAAGGTTATAAAAACGGGATATAAGGTAAATCACGCATAGTGTAACAAAAACAAGAGTGGTTTTTGTTTTGAGCAGTATTGGGATTTGTTTAATCCAAGTTGCAATTTTATTCATTATTTTCTATGGGCAGTTCACGAATAATATTAAGAGGTACCCCAAACCTTGATATCTTATGCACAATAGTACCTTTGGTTTCTAGTAGTTTATCGTTGTCGTAGTCGCATAGTGTGTAGTTTGCCTTGGTAACAGAATCTACCACTTTAAGCATGCCGTGTGAGTAATACTGTGCCCCTTGGGACAGGTTGCATGTGTAGACTGTTGGTAGGTCTGTTGTTTTATTGTTTCTAACCCATTCAGTTGCTTCTTTGTAGGTTGCGCCCCAGTAGTCAAGCTCGAATTTATCCATAGCTTTGTTAGTTCCGCCAATTACTTCGTTAAAGTATATGTATTCGTATGGATGAAGTTTTGCCATTGTTACAATCTGGATTACAATCCCCAAACATACAAAGACAATGGATAAGAGTTTTATTCTTTTTGAAAAACTGCCCAGTA
>CAYRWK010000012.1:15928-17324 GCA_964427965.1 uncultured Candidatus Saccharibacteria bacterium
GCGGTTTTTTGTAGATTGATAAAAATGTGTAATAAATGCCGGCAATTAATATTAATGAAAAAAGCATGTTTAACAGGTGGTAAATTTCGTAATAACCTTTTGGGTTAAGAAGGGTTAGTAGAGCAGGATATAGTCTGTAGTATTGGCTAATTATTGGCATTTGACGGGTTTGCATAGAGGCCTGGCCTGAAAGTTGGTAGCTAATATTTTCAGGGGAAGTTGGTTTAGCTAAATACTCTATTAAAAGCTTCCCACTTTTGTAGGCGTTTTCCTCATCGGCGGTTGTTCCGTAGTGTTTGTATGTAAAAAAACAAAATCCTATGTATGTGATTAAAATTGCCAAAAGTATTAAGTGAGGAAAATATCTTTTTATTGTGATGTTCATTGTATAATTATTGTACATGGCAATTCTCAAAAATAAAACCTATGGGTTAGTATTTTCACTTATGTTATTTTTACTTCTATCCCCTTTTTCATCTTCAATTAGGTTTATGCAAAACGATGACTGGTATTACTATGAGCAGGTTAATAAATTTCTTATGGGTAACTTTACACTAAATTCTGCAATTGCTCCAACCTTTTATTTGCAGGGGTATCTTGGAGCTTTTTTTGCAAATCTATTTTCATTAACACAATTGCCTATTTTAACTTTAGTTGTTTCGATAATAACGTTCTATATTTTTTATCTTTTGCTTTTAGAACTTTCTGAATTTCTTTCCCGTAAACCTTTGATCGCCTTATTAATATCTTTGCTGTTTTTTGCGTGTCCTCTTTATGTGTATGGTATTTTTGGGTTTATGACAGAAAACTATTTTTTGTTATTTTTTGTACTTTCGATATACTTTTTTGTAAGATATGAAAAGCTACATCAGTCAAAGTCTCTTTTACTGTTTAATGCTTTTTCCATACTTGGGTTTTTTGTGAGACAAATTTCTTTTGTTACACTACTTGCTTCAAGTTTGTATTTTTTGTTAACAAAAAGGTATAAACAATTTGTTATACAGGCAGGTGTTTTTGCCTTTTTATATGGCTTTTATTTGCTTGTTTTTCCAAAAACTTTAGAAATGGGTTCTAAAAGTTTTCAATTTCAGCATTTACTAAAAATAGATTATGTGTTGGCTCTTGTAATTGGCACTTTAATTTATCTAACTGCGTACACACTTCCGTTGGTTGTGGCCCTTATTGTTTTATGGCTCAAATCATTTTCGATTTCAAAAATTGTATTGGTTGCAGTATTGACTGGCCTTTTATTTTTAGGCATGAGCGAAGTGTTTAAACCCTTAACTGTCTCATGGGGTGAGTTTCCATATTTTGAAAATACTGTTGAGAGGAGAGGCTTTTTACCAAGAGAAGTTCACGGAACAAAATATTATTTTAAAGGTATGTTTGATTTGTA
>CAYRWK010000012.1:17424-18924 GCA_964427965.1 uncultured Candidatus Saccharibacteria bacterium
TCCAATCGTTAGGTTTTTGTTCTTCATGGCCGTATACGTTTCCCTTAAAAAATGGTTTTAAACCGTAAGCCTTGGTCATTGCAACTACGTTTAAATTTTTGGCATCCGGTTTTGAGTTTAAGTATTCACCAACTTTGTTATAAAGTGACCCGTATCTGTTGTTGCTTTCTCCCCCACCGGCTTTTGTGGAAAGATTTGGAGTGTAGCTTAGCATTTCAATAAACATTAAAACTAATACAGTAAAAATTATTTTTAAGTAATACTTATTTAGCCAAGAACCTTTTACTAAAAACATAAAACCAACTGATGCGATAATTGCAGTAAATGGGAAGATTGGTAAGAGATACCTATCAATTTTTTGTGCGACTATAGACATTTGCAATATGTAGAAAAAGACAAAGGAGGAATATAAAATTAGTTCTTTGTTTTTTGAAAATACACTTTTTGCAAAACCAATTACAAACATTATTAATACAAAAGTTGTGAATAGCTGCGGCATTAGAGTTGGATAAAACCAAAACGGTCTAATACTTGTGTTACCTGTTTGGGCAACGTGAAAAGATTCGCTAACTATGCTTGATAAAACCTTACCGGGCGTTACCCACATTGCCGGAAAAAAAGCAAAGTATGTTAAACAAATCGTTAAAAGCCAGATTACAAAAAAGAGTAGATATTTTTTAAGTGGTCTTTTGTTAAAGAGAAGGTCTATTAAAAAAGCAAAACCTGTAAAGAGTGTTAAAAAGATTGCCTGGTTTTTTGTTAGTAATGCTAGACCTGCAAAGAATGCAGAAAAGATTAGCAAACTTTTTTTGTTAAAGTGTCTTAAAAACAGTATTAGTAACAGGGCTGAGACTGTCATGAATATAGTTAACAAACCATCCACATGAATAAATTGAATAATGCCAATGTAGTATGGTTGAAATGCTAGGAATAATGTGGCAACTACTGCTTTGGTTGGATCAAGGAGTTTGCAAAGAGTAATGTAGAAAAAGAGTAAAAAGATTAGATTTAGTAAAACCATTGGGGCTTTTGCAGCAAAGTTTAAGTTTGAGAAAGTATCGTAGGTATAAATCTCGGGTCTAAAACCATGAAGTTTTTGATACAGGGTTTGAGCTATGTCCAAGCTTGTTCCTGAAATCCACATTAGTGTTACTCCGGGCTTTGGGTCTTGGTATGTCTTTTTCCAATTAGCGTGTTTTACCGCACTTATAAAGTTTTGTGATCTTAGTGTCCAATGTTGCGCATCCACGTTAAATAGTGTTGAACCTAGTTTATAAAAACCAAAGAAGATGCTGGATAAAAATATTAATAAGAACAGAATGTGTTCAAATTTAGTAAATATTCTTAATCTAGGAGTTCTTTTTAATAAGCTTTGAATTATTTGCATGAATATATTTTCCAGTAAACTTTTGATCTAAAAACAACATCATGTTCAAAGATACAGTAGTTATATTTTTCGGGGATGTATTCTTTTCCTGCTACTACTAAATAATCCGGTGA
>CAYRWK010000013.1:0-18640 GCA_964427965.1 uncultured Candidatus Saccharibacteria bacterium
GTGAGGGGCAACACCAAGACGCCGGAGCAAAAATGATGCATTTGGCACCAAATACTTCTTCCACCATAATCTCTAAATCTGTAAGCACAAATGGCGGAAGAACAAGTTACCGCGGGATGGTTGCTGTATCTCCAAATGCCGTAAACGCAAAAAGCCACGTTGAATGCGACGCCCTAATATTAGATGAACACTCAGCCTCGGACACATTTCCCTCAATGAAAATTGCCGAACCTTCCGCACATATTGAACATGAGGCTACAGTTAGCAAAATTGGCGAGGAAAAATTGTTTTACTTAATGAGTCGAGGTCTTTCAGAAAGTGAAGCCCGTAGTTTAATTGTTTGTGGTTTTATTGAACCCATTGTTAAAGAACTTCCTATGGAATATGCCGTTGAATTAAACAGGCTAATTGAACTTGAAATGGAAGGAAGCGTTGGCTAAACGTTGATACCATATGCAAACACAAATCATTAAATTAACAAAACAGACGCCTGTAGTTGAGCTTGAAGTAATAAAAGACACTCAATTTGTGGTTGATTTTGGTAACACCTTTTTGGGGCAAGCACAAAATATTCAACTAATCTTTGCCAAAGAAGACGTCTCAGCCGAACTTATTATCCCTTACATTTTAAAGCCAAGTGACGTTTTGGATTTAACCACATCGTCTATTCACAAAGTGCCGCACACCTCTTGCATCACTAAAGTTCGCGGGGCTTTGCAAGATTGCGCAAAATCAAACTATGTAGGAAAGATTATTATTGAAAAATCAGCTCATGAAACAAACACTTTCTTGCAAGATGACGTATTAGTTCTTGGAGAAAAAACTGTAAACAACTCATCCCCCATTTTGCAAATAGATGCAAACGATGTTAAGGCTTCGCACGGCGCAACAACAGGTAGAATAAACGAACAGGAAATTTATTATTTAATGAGTCGTGGATTGCAACGTATGGAAGCGGAAAAGCTAATAGTAGATGGTTTTTTTGCCTCACTTCTTTCTACCATTAATGATGATAAAATCAGTACAGAGTTAAGAGGAGTTTTATGCTAAAGATTAACCGCAAAGATTTTCCGATTTTAAAAAGAAAAATTAACGGCCACGACCTGGTTTATTTAGACAATGCTGCCACTTCTCAAAAACCAATACAAATGGTTAAAGCTTTATCTGACTTTTATTTAAATCACAATGCCAATATTCACCGCGGTATTCATACTTTAAGCGAAGAAGCTACCACGATGTATGAAAACGCCAGAAGAAATATTGCAAATTTTATTGGAGCCGTCTCACCTGAAGAAATTGTGTTTACCAAAGGTACAACCGAATCGCTTAACCGCGTGGCCATAGGTTGGGGATTAAAAAACTTACACGAAGGCGATGTGGTCTTATTAACAGACATTGAACATCACAGTAATTTAGTTCCTTGGCAAGAAGAAGCGCGTATCGTTGGCGCAAAACTTGCGTTTGTTGAAAGTAATGCAAATGGTGAAATTACCCCGGAAATGTTTAAGTCTAAACTAAATGAGTTAGCCGGAAAGGTTAAAGTTGTGGCACTCACCCACGCCTCAAATGTGCTTGGGACGATTTTAAACGTAAAAGAAATCAGTAAACTCGCTCATGAGGCGGGGGCAATTGTTGTCGTAGACGGGGCACAGGCTGTTCCAAGTATGATTGTAAATGTTCAAAGCTTGGGTTGTGACTTTTATGCTTTTTCGGGACATAAAATGCTAGGACCTACAGGAGTAGGTGTGTTATGGGGCAAAAAAGAATTGCTTGAAAAAATGGAACCGTATGAATTTGGCGGCGGCATGATAGATGTTGTTACTTATGAAAATAGCACCTTTGCGCCTCTTCCTGATAAATTTGAAGCCGGTACACCAAACGTTGCTGATGTTATTGGACTTTCTGCCGCCATAGATTATTTAAAAAATCTTGGTATGGGAAACATCCGTCAGCATGAAATTGAAATCACCTCTTACGCTCTAAAAAAATTAGGTCAAATAAAAAGTCTAAAAATCCTTGGTCCAAAAGATGCTGATGAACGAACCGGGTTAGTAGCCTTTACACTAGAGGGCATTCATTCACACGATATAGCCTCCGTCTTAAACTCAGAAGGTATTGCCGTAAGATCGGGACATCATTGCAACATGCCACTATATAAAAAATTAGGCATCGCATCTTCTACCAGAGCCAGCTTTTATATTTACAACACAAAAAAAGATATCGATAAATTAGTTGATGGACTAAAAAAAGCAATAAAATTACTTAGCTAAAAAGCTTATGCCAAACACAAAAGACACACTATATCGAGAAGAGTTAATGGATATTTACAAAAACAATAAGTCCAAGGGAAAATTGACTTGTCCTACAGTTGAGGTTTACGAAAAAAACCCAATGTGTGGAGATGAGATTACTTTGCAACTAGAAATAAAAGATGGAATCGTCAAAGATGCAAAATTTGATGGACCGGCATGTGCTGTGAGTGTGATTTCTTCAAACTATTTAATCCAAAATTTAATAGGTAAAACCCTTGGTGACGCTAAAAATATGACCAAAGATCAATTATTAGACTTAATAGGCATACCTTTGACGACAAGCCGTGTCAAATGTGCTACTTTAATTTTGGAGGCTTTTAACCATGCCATCAAAAAATACGAAGAAACAAAAAATAACTAAAGATTCGAATCTGGGCGAGTTGGTTATGCAATGGCCGCAAACTGCTGAGGTGCTTTTGGATCACGGTTTGCACTGTGTAGGCTGTATTGCCGCTACTTTTGATACAATTGAAGCCGGTGCAAAAGTGCACGGATTATCCGACGAAGAAATTGCTGAGATGATTGAGCGTATTAACGAAGTGGTTAACTATAAAGAATAAATTTAATAATATTAAGAGGAGGTGCTTAAGTGGCAGAAGATAAAAAAATTAAAAAAATAACAGTGAATCGAAACGCTTGTATTGGTGCCGCAACTTGTGTGGTTGTGTCTCCTTCCGGGTTTGAGTTGGACAGTCAAAATATTGCTGTAGTTAAACCCGATGCTACAAGCCTTAGCGATGAGGAATTACTGATGGCGGCACAGTCATGTCCTGTAGCTGCTATTGTTTTGTATGATGAAGAAGGCAATCAAATTTTTCCAAGGAGGTAATTTAATATGAAATATCAAATAACATCCGATAATATTCAAATTTCTGAGAGTATGAAAGTGTTAGCTGAGGAAAAACTTGCGAAAATTGATGGTAGATTTACCAACATTCCCGAAGAATCAAAATCAGTTAGAGTGGTTCTTAACACCTCGCCCAACGACTGTTTTGAGGTAAAAATTGAACTTACCGTTGACGGCCACAACTTTTTTACAGATGAAACCGAGCATACACTAGAGACAGCTTTGGTTAATGCTGTAGAGGAGCTGGAAAGGCAGATTGATAAATCCAAATACTGGGAAAAGGATTGGGAAGAGCAAAGGGAATCGAAAAGGTTTCCCGCAGATGATCCCGATGCCGCTCTTTAAAGCATAAGTTTAATTTATTGCTTTGAATAACATTGAGTTTGGATTATAATTCAGCCACTTTTGGGTGATTAGCTCAATTGGCAGAGCAAGCGTCTTATACACGCTCGGTTCCTGGTTCGAGTCCAGGATCACCCACCACGCAGGTCGCCCTTGATACGGATACACCAGAAACATATAATAAGGCAATTAGTACTATATATGAAATCATACGACGTATTAGAAAATGCTTCAGATCGTAGTCAAGAAGAAAACCACCAGCTATTACAGCAAATAGGTGATGCACGTGAACTTCAAAAAAATGAACTTATTGAAAAAAGATGCTCTGGGGAGGAAATTACAAAAGGCGAATTAATGCGTTACCTAGCATTAAAAGTTGGTTTTGAATATCAGAACGTTGTCACTCATCCGGCGTGGTTTAGTCAGCAAAATGTTGCTCCTATCCAGGTACGGCGTGGGAAGGAGATAGCGGAGTTAAACAGTGAGACGGTAAACGGAGTTATCATAAATGTATATCACCAGTGTCTTCAGGAACTATATAGCGTGGTTTTAAATACTGAATCACTAGAACAAAGGGAGATGAGTGCAAAACTCTTTGGGCAAGGAAAAAGCGTCTTTGAAAACCAGAGAGTTCCTGATGGTGCTAAAACATACCTAAGTAAGATGAACGCCTCCTTTTCTAAGCGGGAATTAAGTATGTTAATCTCTTGCCGCCACTATCTTGTGGAGAAAGATAGTTCTACTCCCTTACCCTTCTTGTACGACCCACTTGCACAAAGACATTTTGCTCATGAGGAGTTTTTAAAAGCGGTAAATGATGAGAGAAACGAACGATTGCGTGAAATACAGGTTGCAACAGGATCACCTAGAAACGCGTTAGGTGGAGATGGGCTTGCATGGGCACTAGAATCGACCGCTTCTATAGTTGGGCAGCATTTTCAAGCACATGGTATAGGTAAAGGGATTCCCATTGAGTTATGCGATAAAATAATAACAAAAGGGATTAGGGTAGATCAGGAATTTTACCAGATGCCTTTTCAAAAAGTTGGGGAGGCTATTGGCGCTTTTGGGGCAGAGTCTCCAATTACTGTAGGTGGAATTATCCTTGTCTCAAAATATGGCAGGTTTTTAGAACCTGGAAATCAAAGCATTGCGTATGCTGTTGTAGGTGAGGAGTACTGTAATGTAATCGATGCTATGAACGAACGTTACAAACCGCATGGTGTTGCGGTTATTCCGTGGCATCAGGCACCATTCGAACTGTGGCTCGATACTGTTTTTAATTCAGGTAATGATGACCCGGAAAGCTGGCCGGTAGAGCCCTTTCCAACCTATTTAACTTTGCAGTATCGGCCTAAAATGGCTGGGTATTACAATAAACAACAGGCAGAAAGAGTTGTTATGCCTCCCAAATCTCCGGAAGAGAAAATAGAATCTGGCAAGGAAATATGGTAATTTGATGTTGTACGTAAGGATCGGTATTCTACTTAGTTTCTTATCGAAGGTTTATGAGCAATTCTATAAGTAAAAAATGAGCATTTTAGTATCGGCTCTTTCGACCTTTATTATTCTGCTGTTTGTCGGATACTCAGTCTTAAGATCTGCTATTCAGCCCGCTGATCCTAATAAGGAGTCCTTACTTCAGAAAGAAAAAAACAAATCTGAATTGACGGACCTTTGTGATGAAAAGACCCTCTCTGACGAACATTCTGGGGTAGAGCTAGACCTAATAGATGAATCTCATTACTTTTCTGTGGCCGAAGTAAAATACAACGGCGAAGTACTAAGTTTTCTATCCCCGTATAAAGGCAGGGGCTGCAGTGGCCTACTTGGTACTTATTGTATTGTTATTGCAAGAGACAAAGATAATGATATGTATTTTGTATCAAATTTATTTAGAGATTACAGCTCTTATGAAATTATCGACGATAAGTTGATAGTTTATACTGCTGTTGGCGATGCATGGAATGTCTCTCTTAACTTATATGTTTATGATCAATCGAACCACACATTCAACCCAGAGGTAAACTACAGTGGGTTTGGTTATGGCAAAGTCATAACTAAAAACGGGAAATCGGTTGAAGTAATGTGCAACGTAGAAACAAAAGAACTTTCGGTTAAGAAGAACGACATTTATTTAAAGATTCCTTTTGATTTTGACAAAGAGGTATCTGTATACAAAGATATGGGAGAGGAAGTGTTGAAACAGAATTATCTTGATGGTTCCAAGTATGTGTTTGATTGTAGGAACACACTAGTGACCGTTGATCCGAAGGAATACTAATAATCAACTATTAGGATTTTGTGTTAAGTACTTCTCCGGTTTCACGAATCTCGCCTAATGTAGTTAGGGGAGAGGCATTTTCATATTCTTCAGGTGTAAAACCAAAGTAATCCACTGCAAAGTCGTAGTACCTTCTTTTTGATCCGATAAGCTTTAAACGAGATAGATAATCCATTCCCTCAAAGGATGGTGATATAAACGCCAAATCCACATCACTGTCGGGGTGATTTGTATTGGTAGCATACGATCCAAACAGAATTACCTTCTCAACAGGGATTATAGACTTTAAATCCCTTGTAAACGCTTCTATAAACCTATTTACTTTTTTTCTATTTGACTTTTTATCCATTTAAATATCTCCTTGGTTTGTGAAAGTGTCTTCTCTGCCATGTTTCTTGAATACTTGAGTTTAACCAGATCGGGGTAGCGCACTTGGTAATAGTGCTTGTCAACCTCTGTAAGAAACTCCTTAAATTTTTCCAGATCAGTTAATGTGGATTCCACATACAATTTAACCAAATCATGAATTTTAGGATGTCTCTTATCTGTATTGGAATATATCATAAATTATTTCATTAGAAAATGATACGAGTGTGGGGAGAACATAGGGTAGAGTAGATCGAAAAATACTTGAAAAGGGGGTTAAAGTACGCCCAACTCCATCTTCTCTTCTTCAACAACCTTGTCAATATACTGTAAATATCTTTCGGTAGTTGAAAGTCTTTTATGTCCCGCAATACGAGAAACCTGCATAAGACTTGTACCTTGAGACAAATGATGGGCAACAAAAGTATGTCTTAAATCATTTACTTTAGCACTTTCTACGCCTGCCGCTTTGTAATATCTTTCGATAGTTGACCTAATGTTTCTTACCAACAAAGCCTTGCCTGATTTTGTAATAAAAAGAAATTTTGAATCTTTGTTACTTGGACGTTCTTTTTCAATATAGTTTCTTACAGCCTCAACAACTGCTTTGTTTAAAGGAATGCTTCGCCCATCCTTGTTTGTTCTGGTTGGGATACGTAAGTTACCAACTTCTTTATCAATCTCAAGATTTTCCATCTTAATCTCAACTAACTCTGAGATCATCACACCTGTTTGTAGCAGAACCTCAATAATGGCGGAGGTTCTGATATCGTCTCTGGCGGCGTCCCTTAAGGCACGGTATTCCATTTTAGTTAAAATTCTTGGGGCTTTTGATTCAACTTTAGGATGTTTTAATAAGTCGGCTACGTTTTTAGTAATATGACCTTTTTCGGTTAAAAATCTAAAAAATGTTTTTGTAGAGTTGGTTTTTCTGGAAATTGATTTGGCGGTGTAGCTTTCGTTTGCAAGCTTTTTCATAAAAGATTCAAGATGGGTAAGTTCGATTTCTGTAACAATTTCTACTCCGTTTTTGGACAAATGCTCGATAAGTTGCTCAATGTCCTTTTTGTAGGCAACAAGAGTAGAGGGGGACTTCCCCTCTAATTCTAAGTTTTTTATAAATGTTTTGTGGGCAATTTCAAGTTTTATCATTAATATATTTCCTTTCGGTTAGTTTTTTTCATACATAATGTACCCTATAGGCGTTAAGTTATCATCAGTATGCCGCTTAGTCAATAATAAATTTATTACATCGAGTGATGCGAGATACAATTTACTAAGGTATTGCAAACAAATACTTAGTAGCTTACAATTTTTTTAATGTCCATTCCTGCTCAACTTAAGTATATAGTACTTTCACTACTGTTCATTCTTGCTGCAGTTAACTTTACCCGTACTACCCTTAATACATTGCAAAGCAGTAAAAGGTTGGAAGATTTACAGAACGAGGTTTCGGTGTTAGAAACTGAAAAAGTTGGTCTGGAACAGGATATTGCTTATAAAAAAACTACTGATTTTATTGAAGAACAAGCTCGCGATGCCATTAATTTAATTAAGCCGGGGGAGAAGGTTTATGTGACGTCTCAGGTGCTTGGTAAGTCGACAGTTTCGGAAGACGCTATGAGAGAACCGGAGAGAGAGAAATCTAATCCCGAGCTTTGGGTGGAGTTGTTTTTTTAACTTTACTTCAAGGAATCTTTGCATTACAGTATAACTATGTCTATAGTCGAAGAAGGCATTAGCTCTTTAGCTCCTGCAGCTGAGGTCCCTGTTCGTGAGGTTGTTTTGGGGGAGTATCAGGTTGTTAGTATAAAACCAAGTGAACTACTTGTTATAGGATCAGATCCCGGAAATGGGGATCTTGTGCATGGTGCCTCTCGTGGTAGGGTACTTCCTTATAACCCTAAGTCTATTGTTTCTGCAAAATTAGAAGGTTTAACTCCTGGTGAGGGCTCGAAAGAGATTCTTTGTGTTGAGGTTGATTCTACGAATGGTGGTCTGCAGTTACGCAAGCTTGCTAGTACTATCTATGCGGAGGTGTGGGTGCAAAGAAGTGTTCCAGAACACCCCGAGGTGAAAGAGTGGCAAAAGAGAGATAGTATTGATTGGATGGGAGGGTTTGATAAAACATCAGTGGGTAGGGATCCCGTAATCGTAAATATTAAAACCGCTACACATACAACTCAAGTAGAGATGCATCCTGGTGGTTATAATGCAGGCGATGATCGTGAACATGGCTATTGGGTTCGATATCACGATATACCTAAAGGATTGAGTAGTAATCCAAACGATAAACCACCAAAAACAGAATAATACTGGACTTTTGACATTCCCACCTCTATTTGTTACGATTTAGTCCGACATTAGAAAGAATTGACGCGGGGTGGAGGAGTAGTACCTCATCAGGCTCATAATCTGAAGGCCCCGGTGCAAGTCCGGGCCCCGCAACCAGGTCTTTAATAAACAAAACCATTTCCACTATCACTAAGATATATTGTATAATCCCAATTGTATGTCAACGTAGCTCAGGGGTAGAGCGGGCGTTTCATAAGCGCTAGGTCGCTGGTCCGAATCCAGCCGTTGACACCATAGCTAATACGTTTAATTAATCATATAATCAATCAATGACAAAACAACGCATACTCACAGGTGACAACACCACAGGAAAACTTCACTTAGGCCACTATGTTGGTTCGTTGGAAAATAGAATTAAACTCCAAAACGACTACGACACCTTTATAATCTTGGCCGATATGGCACCCTTTGCTTATCCAAAATATGTAGACAAACCCGAGATTGTGCACGCTTCGGTATTAGATGTGGCTATGGATAACATGGCTGTTGGCATTGATCCTACTAAAGTTACCTATTTTGTAGAAACAGCCATTCCCGAAATATTTGAACTTAGCATAATTTTTAGTATGCTGGTGTCTCACGCCCGTGCTCTAAGAAACCCCACAGTCAAAGATGAAATCCGTGAAAAAAACATGGGAGACAACTACTCCTTAGGCTTTGTAAACTTTCCAATTTTTATGGCGGCGGATATCTTGGCGGCAAGAGCCAATCTTGTACCTGTTGGAGAAGATCAACTTCCACATTTAGAGCAAACAAACGAGATTGTACGTAAATTTAACTCAACCTATGGCGAGACGTTAACAGAAGTAAAAGGCTTAGTTGGTAGAGTTAGAAGACTGGTTGGAACCGATGGTAACACCAAGATGACAAAAACTCTTGGAAACTGCATATACCTTTCTGATTCAGAGGAAGAAGTAAAACAAAAAATCATGTCCATGTACACAGACCCAAAGCGTATTCATCCAACCGATCCGGGGACTGTTGAAGGCAATCCGGTGTTTGTTTATCACGACGCATTTAATCCAAACACAGCCGAGGTGGACGATCTGAAAGCCCGTTACACAAAAGGTACCGTTGGAGATGTTGAGGTTAAGCAAAAGTTATTTACTGCAATAAACACTATGCTTACTCCTATTCGTGAAAAAAGAAAATATTATGAAACTCATCAAGACGAAGTATTGGATATTCTAAAGATTGGAACAGCAAAAATGAGAACAGAAGCTCAAAAAACACTTGATATGGTGCGTACCAGCATGAAATTGCACATGTTTTAAGCAGTTTTAGGTTGCCACCACCCATACTAACTTGTATAATCCCTCCGCCTATGTCTGATAAGAAAAAACAAACTAAAAAATCCAATCTTTCAGGTATTATGGGCGGTAAAAAAACTCCTCCCACACTTTTTAACAACATCTTTTTTTACGTTCTTATGTTGCTAATAGGTTACGTAGCCTTTGGGCTATTGTTTCCAAGTAATTTTGGTTTAGAGAAAAAACCCATTAGCGACGTACTAACCCTTATTAACGATGGCAAAGTTCAAGATATTACCGTAACGGGAGACACAGTTGAAGTGTTGTTAAAAGACGGAACTAAGTTTTTGTCTCAAAAAGAAGCCGGTATTAGTTTTGATCAAATGTTAAATGATGGAAAAATTGATAGGGCAAAAATTGCCGGTGAAGTTAAAGTAGAAACAAAAATCGCACTTTTTGACATTCTCCCGACTATTTTAATGATTGCCTTACCCCTTGTAATCTTATTTTTTATTTTTAGACAAATGAAAGGCGCCGGTAGTGATATTTTATCTTTTGGCAAATCTAGAGCAAAGCTATTTTCCAAAGAATCATCCAAAGTTACTTTTAATGACGTGGCCGGTAACGAAGAGGCCAAAAGAGATATGATGGAGATTGTGGACTTTTTGAAAAACCCTGAAAAGTATAGAAAACTTGGAGCAAGAATCCCTAAAGGTGTTTTGCTGGTTGGCCCAAGTGGTGTTGGTAAAACCCTTTTAGCAAAAGCAATTGCAGGGGAAGCAAACGTTCCTTTTTACAGTGTTGCGGGAAGTGAGTTTATGGAAATTCTTGTAGGTGTGGGAAGCTCCCGGGTGCGAGACCTCTTTAAAATGGCAAAAGACAGCCAACCCTCGTTAATATTTATTGATGAAGTTGACGCAATTGGTAGACAACGCGGTATGGGTATTGGCGGAGGACACGACGAACGTGAACAAACTTTAAACCAAATTTTAGTAGAAATGGATGGATTTGACTTACGAACCGAAGTTATTGTTGTTGCTGCGTCCAACCGCCCCGACATGTTGGATCCGGCGTTAGTAAGAGCAGGAAGATTTGATAGGAAAATTAGTATACCCCTTCCCGATATAAAGGATAGAGAAGAGATTGTAAAAATACACATGAGAGGCAAACCCTTTGCAGAGGATGTTGCTGTTGAAAAGATTGCAAAAAAGACCGTTGGATTTAGTGGTGCTGATTTGGAAAATATGTTAAACGAGGCGGCAATACTAGCTGCCAGAAGAAATGAAACCAAAATCCACGACAAAGACTTAGAAGAAGCAGCTTTAAAAGTTACCATGGGTTCTGAAAGAAAGACTTTGCAAACAGAAGGTGAACGTAAAATGACAGCGTATCACGAAGCAGGTCATGCGCTTGTGGCTACAGATCTTCCCGAAATGGATGCGGTCTATAGAGTGTCTATTGTAGCCAGAGGCGGTACTTTAGGGCATACAAGCTTTCCACCCGAACGTGATAGGTATAACGAAACCAAGACTCATCTGCTTTCCATTTTATCCACTATGCTTGGTGGGCGTGCTGCCGAAGAAGTTGTGTTTAATGAAACTACAGTTGGTGCGGCTGATGATATTGACAGGGCTTCAAAACTTGCCCGTAAAATGGTTTGTTCTTTTGGAATGAGTGATCTTGGGCCAATTTCCTACGAAGGACGGGATGCTAACATGTGGATTGCTCGCGAAATTGGAGAACCTGTGATAAGTCCTGAGATGGCAGCTAAAGTAGATAACGAGGTCAAAAAGATTGTAGATGGGGCATATGCTAAAGCAAAGAGCATTCTTTCCGAAAAAAGAGCCTTGCTTGATAAAATTGCTCAAAAGCTTTTGGAGAAGGAAACTATTGATGGGGATGAGTATAAGAGTCTACTGGCAGTAGAAAGTGATAGATAGAATCGCAGCATCATCATGGTATAGTAAGTATTATGATTATATTCATTGATGAATCCGGTGATCCCGGATTTACTTTTGCAAGGGGCTCCAGTGAAACATTTGTTATTGCCTGCTTGATTTTTGAAGATGAGTTAGAGATAGAAAAAACAGCAGTAGCGGTAAAGGATCTAAGAAGAAAACTAGGACTTTCCGATACCGTTGAGTTTAAGTTTAATAAATCCAGTAAGCAAGTCCGACTCGCTTTTTTACGAACGATCAGCAGATTTTCATTTACAATTAGAGTTCTTGTCGTACACAAGAAATTAATAAAAAGTAAACAGCTAAGAAGCAGTAAGAATTCATTTTACAGCTACTTTATTAAGATGGTGCTTAAGAATAACGGTGGGAACATACTAAACGCGAAAGTACGCATTGATGGAAGTGGGGATCGCGTTTTTAGGAGAAACTTCCTGACATACCTGAGAAAAGAATTAAATTCTAAAAATATGAAATTAATAAAAGATATCAAATTCATTGATTCCAAGAGTAATGTAATGATTCAAGTAGCAGATATGCTTGCAGGAGTTATTAGGCGGTACAAAGAAGAAACGAAGGATGATGCTGTCGAGTATTGGGATATAATTTCAAAAAAGATTGATGACTGCTGGGACTTTAGGTAACAAAAAAATCCCAAATTACTTTGGGATTTTCCGACCACGTTTCTAGACAGGTTGTGCCTGACACGCCACCATCCGGTGACAGTTCAAAATACAGGTCTTTGTGAGGTGATTGTATAAAATCTAATGAAGCTAGTCAACTTGCAGTATAATTATTCTTGATGAAAAAACTTCTTCTAATAGACACATTTAACTTTTTACACCGCGCGTATCACGCACTACCTCAAAGCTTTAGAGACGACAAAGGAGAACCTGTTAATGCTGTTTACGGGGTGACTTCTATGTTGATCAATATTTTAAGTCAAATCAAGCCCGACTATGCAGTTGCGGCGCTTGACGGCATTAAACCAACCTTTAGAGTAGAAAACTTTACTGCCTACAAAGCACACAGAAAACCCATGGAGGAAAATTTATCTTCTCAAATTCCTAAAGTTTTTGAAATCTTAGATGCCTTTGGCATTAAAAGTGTTGTTATTGACGGCTACGAAGCAGACGATGTGATTGGTACTTTTGCAGTGAAAAACGCAAGTGAAAGCGTTCAGGTGGTTGTGGTTTCAAACGATAGAGATATGTGGCAGTTATTAAATAAAGATGTAGTAGCCATGGTTCCTTCTACAACGGGCAGTGCAGAGTGGGTTGGTCCAAATGAGGTCTATACCCGAATGGGTATAAAACCCGATCAAATCCCTGACTACAAAGGTTTAAGAGGGGATCCCAGCGATAATATCCCGGGAGTCCATGGGGTAGGTGAAAAGACGGCCTTAAAACTTATTCAAGAATTTGGTGGTGTAGAGGAAATTTATAAAAACATCTCTAAAGTGACTCCGGAGTCTTTAAAAGAAAAATTGGTAAACAATGCAGAAGAAGCGGTGATGAGCAAGCAGTTAGCAACTATTATTACCGATGTTCCCGTTACGGTAAGTTTAGAAGAATGCGAATTTAAAGGTTTTGATAAAATCGAAGTTAAGGAAGTTCTGGAAAAATATCATTTTAAATCTTTAATAAAACGCTTGGGGTTTGAGGTTGCGGATGACAAAGGAAATAAGGGTAAAAAAACTACCGAGGTTTTGGAAAATCAAACCGCTCTATTTTAATTATGGCTACACAAACTCAAGCTATTGCAATAGCTAAAACTTTACAACAAGCTTATCCCAAACCGGTAACTGAGCTTAATTTTGTAAATCCTATGCAGTTAGCAGTAGCCGTGATGCTTTCTGCCCAAACAACCGATAAGAAAGTTAATCAAATTACCCAAAAGCTTTTTACTAAATACAAAACATGGCAGGACTTTGCTGAGGCGGATTTAAAAACTCTGCAAGCGGATATTAGAGGTGTTAACTTTCACTTAGGAAAAGCTGAAAGATTAATTAAAGCCGGAAAAGTTATGCTAAGCGGGTTTGGTGGGGAGTTGCCAAAAACCATTCCTGAATTAATAAAAATCCCCGGGGTTGCTCGAAAAACCGCCAATGTTATCTTAAACGAGGTTTGGGATATTGCAGAAGGTATTGTGGTAGACACTCACATAACCCGTGTGTCAAACAGACTTGGTTTAACAACTAATCAAGATGCTGTAAAAATAGAAAAAGATTTAATGGCACTCTTGCCTAAAGAATATTGGAGAAACTACTCGGGAGCAGTGGTATTACTGGGTAGATATATTTGTACTGCTAAGAAAGTAAAATGTGAAGAATGTCCGCTAAACAAACTGTGTCCAAGTGCTTTTAAAGTTTAGGGGTAAACTGTTACAGAGCCCTTTTTACCTGAAGCTTTTTCAGAAAATCCCCAAAATCCTGTATTTGTCATCTTAAGCTCAAAACCTTGATTTGATTCTAAAGGTTTTTCCAAGCCCAACCCTTGATAGTCCAACTTATCCTGAACAAACGTAATCGAAGAAGTTGTTTTATTAATAATTTTTATATACGAATTTTTTTGTACAGTGACTAGGTCGGGGCTAAACCCGGATGCTGTGTAAGCAATCTCAACAGCGGTTATATTGCCGGTGGAAGTGTCAGTATTAGTGTCGGGTGTTTCGGTGGTTTGAGTACTTTGGTTAATATCCTTAATACTTCCTTCTGTAAATGAATTGGTTATCGCTGTTCTAATTTGTGTCTCTAAGTCCTGTAGTGTAGAAAACTGCATCAACTTACCATTTAAATAAAAAGATGGGGTACCGGGAAGGTTGAGTTTTAGTGCAGTCTTTACATCGCTATTAACTATGGACGCATATGTGTTTTTATCTAGGGCTGTTTTAAGTTTTTCTGAATCGAGTCCTAAATCTGTTGAATATTTAACTAAACTTTCCTCATCAAGTTTCTCATTATTTGCAAAAAGCATATCGACATATTCCCAAAACTTACCTTGCTCACCTGCGGCCTGTGCCGCTTCCGCTGCTTTTTTTGCTGATGGGTGTTGGGGAAGTGGGAAGTGCCTAAAAGCAATTAGAAGTTGGTTTGGAAAAGACTCATACAAAGATTTAAGAACAGGTTGAGCCTCTTTACAAAACGGACATTGAAAATCTGAAAACTCCACTATAGTAATTGGGGCACCAACATTACCTAAAGTATACGTATGTGTAGTTATTAACTCGTCTTGAGCTTGATTGAGTGTCGGATCATTGGTTGAAGGGTTATTCTGACTAATAACAATGATACCAACAAATATTAGTAAAGTAACAACTCCAATTATTAATACAGGCAAATTACGTTTTATAAGATTCATACTGTGAATTATACAATGCAAAAGATACTATGGTTAGATTTTGTTTGCACTGCCAAAAAGTTTAATTTTGGCTTCAACTACTTTGGATACTTCCTCAATTGCCGGAGTAGAAAGTTTATAAAAAGCAACCTCCGAACTTTCATTTAAAGTTTTTTGCAAAGTATTTTTAAAAGCCACTCTCATTTCTGAATTAACATTAACCTTAACAATACCCAAATTTATCGCCTGTTTAACCTCGTTGTCATCAATGCCCGACCCGCCGTGTAAAGATAAAAAGGTTTCAGGTAGGGTGTGAAAAATAGTTTGCAAAAGCTCCATATTCAGGTGTTTGTGTTCTGCATACAATCCGTGGAGATTGCCAATAAACGACGCAAACGTATCTACCCCCGTTTTTGCCACAAACTTCAAAGCTTGTTCGGGGTCAGTGTAGTGACTTTTTTGCAAATAATCATTCGGTTTTTCTTTAGTGTGATCGCCGGAGCTACCTTCAATATGATCAATTTCGCCTTCGACTAAAACGCCATGATCGTGGGCATATTTCACAACTTCTTTTGCAACTTTAATGTTTTCCTCAAATGGCAATTTACTGCCGTCAAAATGCACATAGTCAAAGCCGGCATCCACTGCCTGTTTGCATTCTTCAAAAGATGAAGCGTGGTCTAAATTTAAAATAATGGGAATATTAAGTTCAGTTTTATATATACGAACCACTGCCGCCAGTTCTTTTTTACCAAAATAGTTAGCTTCCCCCTCCGATGACTCAATAATAATGGGGGAGTTAAGCTTTTTGGCGGCAGTTGTAATTGCCTTTAAAGTTTCTAAGTTGCAGGCGTTAAAAGCTCCAAGAGCATAACCTTCTTTTTTTGCTTTAGTTAATATTTCTTTAGCCGTCATATATTTTTTGTATTTTTAACCAACTCCTCAATTTCTTTTTTAGTTCTAAGTCCATGTATTGCACCAACTTCTCTAACCACCCCGCTTGAGTTAATACTGCCCCAAATTAAAGCTTGTTTCAATGGTTTTTCGTAATGAATGGCCGCTAAAAACCCGCTGGAAAAAGCGTCTCCGGCTCCTGTTTTATCTACCACAACTTTATCTTCCAAAAAGGTTGGAATTTGAATTAACTTATCGCCGTCATAAGCACTTGCACCTCTTGAGCCGTCGGTTATTACCGTAAGCTTAGGTCCCAATTCTTGAAGCTTCTTATGTAGTTCTTCCAAAGTGCCGTTTCCAACCAAACCAATACTTTCCTCTTTATTTAAAAACAATATGTGACTTACAGCCAAAAAATTCTTAATTGATTCAAGGCCGGCTCTAATATGATAGGTTCCCGGGTTAAAAGCCACACCAACTGAAGGATTACCTTTAACATACTTAACTAACTCTTGTTGAAACTGCTCAAAGTCTTTACCTATTGAGGAGTAATACAGCCATCTTGGGTTTGGCCACGGCTGCACTTTGTGCTCTCGTTTTTCATGATAAATAAAAATGGTGCGATCTTTTTTATAGACAACAATAGGGTGAACATCGGTTAAGGTTCCTTTGTTTTTTATTATGTATGAAGTGTTAACGCCGGCTTTTTTAAGTTCTTTTGTGATTCTCTCTGCGTTGGCGTCATCTCCGATTTCAGAATAAACGGCTGTTTTTAAACCAAGCAAGTTTGTTCCTACCGCAACATTTACAGCATTACCTGCAATAGAAGTGCTAAACTCTTCCACCGGTACTTTTGTACCGTGCAAAAAACAAATTTCAGCACCTTCTTCAATGGCGGCGCCATCTTCCACCCTTAAATATTCGTCTATGCAGGAGTCTCCGATTGTTAAAATATCAAGTGCCATTGTTTAAGATTCCTCGACAAAATTTTTTATACTTTGAGCCAGTTTTTTGGAACTTAGCCCGTGTTTGTCCATTAGTTCCTCATAACTACCTGATTCTCCAAAACTATCATTTATCCCAAGTCTTTTAACTTTAGTAGGAAGTTTCTCTGACAGAAGTTCACATACAGCTCCCCCGAGACCTCCGGATATTTGGTGTTCTTCTACAGTTATAACCCGTTTAGTCTTTTGAGCTGATTTAAGTAGAGTCTCTTCGTCCAAGGGTTTTATAGTTGAGCAGTTAATTACCTCGCAACTGACTTGTGTACCAAGGCCAGATACTGCTTCCATCACGTTAGCTCCAACAGGTCCGCAAAAGACTATTGTTACGTTACTACCTTCGTTAATTACTTGGGCTTTACCAACTGCAAAAGTAGAATTTTCCTTAGTCACAAAAGGTGTAGCGTCTCTGGACAATCTTATATACACCGGACCATTTATTTTTACAGCCTCTAAAATTGCTTTTTTTGTTTCGTAATAATCGGAGGGAGCAATAACAGTCGTGCTTGGTAAAACACGCATTAAGGCAATATCTTCTAAAGCCTGGTGAGTTGCTCCGTCTCTTGCCGCAGAAAGACCGGCGTGTGTACCAATTATTTTTACATTAGCTTTTGGATCACAAATTGATGTTCTGATTTGAGCAAAGTTTCCACCGGGGGAAAAGACTGAATATGAAACCATAAAAGGGATTTTGCCACTAAGAGCAAGTCCGGAAGATACACCTGCCATATTTTGTTCAGCTACACCTACTTGAAAAAATCTTCCGGGGTAAGCTTGTTCAAATTTATCAACCCTGCAAGACTCCGCAAGGTCTGCGGAGAGTACTACAACGTTTGGATTGGTTTTTGCGATTTCGACAATTGCCTCTCCAAACCCATCTCTAAGTGATTTAAGCAGGGCAGTATCAACCATCTTTTACTCATTTTCGCACTCGGCTTGAATTTCCTTGATTAGCTCGTAATCAATTGCAAAGTCAGTTTTACTGATTGCAACAAGGTCAGCTACGATGTTTAGCTGGGGATTGACCGGGCATTTTTCATTAGGAACTTCTTGCTTGATTGAGGCCAAAAGCTTCTTGTCTTCTTTATCTTCGTATAGTTTTCTGACCTTAAGGCTTGTTCCGGTGTTATTTAATGTTTTTGTTGAAACTCCAATCAGATACTCTTTCTCAAAGTCAATCTTTTCAGGAAGTGTTGTGATGCCTGTTGGGTCTATGGTTTTTAAGAAGGTTTCCAGTTCAGCTTGGGTCTTAATTAACATTCTTTGTTTATCAATGACTTGGTTGGTATTAATTACAGTTGGAAAGCCATCAAGCCTTCTTACTTGAGGTTCCCGATTAAATATCTTTGAAAGATCAATATCGTCTTTCATTAAAAAGTAACCTGCGCCTAAAATAAGTAAAACAATTATGATGATAGGCAAGAGACTGATATTTAGGGTAGTGGATTTTTTATTCATACTCGCTTTCTATCTGGCCTTCAAGGCTTCTTAATTGCTTTAAAGCTTCTTTGGCTTCTAAAGCATTAGGTGCCTTTCCGTGCCATGCAAATTTGTACTGCATAAATTTTACACTTTTTCCAGGAATTGTGTGAGCGATAATTACCGTAGGTCTTTGGCTCACGGATTTTGCCATATTACAGGCGTTAATTATTTCTTCAATATTATGGCCATCTATTTCTATAACATACCAATTAAA
>CAYRWK010000014.1:0-18601 GCA_964427965.1 uncultured Candidatus Saccharibacteria bacterium
TTAATATTGCTAATTGTCTTAGTAGTTCTGATGGCAGGGATATGCTTATACCTACTGGGGGTGGCTTCCTCAGAAAAGAATAACGGAGATATTCAAGAAAATGAGTTAGTTAAAGACACAAAGACTACTGACGATACAACAACAGACTCCGTTAAAGAGGTTTTTTACTCAAACGAAGGAACTATCTACTCTATAAACCTAGCCACAAGCAAGGTAACAAAATGGGCGTCCGAACCTGAGGAGTTTTTAAAAACCGACATGCCTGACTCCGTGGATAATCTTACTGTAATTGACAACAACACAGTTGGTTTTAGCAAATGTCATGTGATTATGAATAATTTTAGATGCGGTATTTACTACCTTGATTTGGAAACTAACAAGGTTGGTGTTCTTAAAAAGATTCCGGGGGCAGAACTACTAAGTGTGGTGGGATTTGGTAGCAGAAGTTTATTTGCATATATTTCAGAAAGTGATGCGGAGTGGAAGTTTGCAGTAGTAGAAGACGGGGATCAAACGGTTGTTGAAAAGTTGCCAACTAATATGGGAGGTAGGGGTGGAAATATGGAAGATGCTAGTAAGATTAGGTTTTCACCAGATAATTTGCATGTATTTTTTATAGAAACTGCAAGTCCAAAAAATATTGTCGATCTTAATGTATATATCTTTGATATGAAAAATCTACAAAAACAGACTATTAAACAAGCTACTCATCCTGAGTGGTTATCAAACACGCAGATTGTGTTTAGAAGGCCTGATGAAGGGTTGTATTTATACAGCTTGACTTCGGAAGGTGCAAAAAAGATTACTCCGACCGATGATTCCGCTTATAGATCAAGTGTATCTGACGGAAGAGTGGTGTACGAGACCTCTTTGACTAAGAATAAGGTTTACCTGCTAAGTAAGGATTTAAAGAGTACGGAAGTGTTGCTAGCTTCTGCTGATAGCCCTTTGTTTGCTATGGCTAATACTGTTGTTTATAACGAGCTTCAACCTTGTCCTGCAAAAGGATGCGATCTTGGGATGTTTGATGATGAGATTCACGATATTATTGTGAAGGTTTACGATTGGAATACAGGTAAGAAGGTTACTATTCCGGATCTTTCTTCTACCTGGTCTGTGGCGTACGTGAGGTAGGTTTAACCAAGGTTCGGTGTAGTACCAGCCTTTTCCTTCTTCTTTTGATTAAAAATCAAAACTAAGTTACGAATATAGATAAGTGCGTTTAAACAAGATGCTGCAATAAAAACAATATCCTGTTGCTTAATGGAATATATTAAGATCATGGTAGTTCCAACTAAACTTAGATACCAAAAAGCAATTGGAATAACACTTTGTTTCTTTTTTTCAGAAACCCACCACTGTACCGCAAATCTTAAGAAGAAAACAAATTGAGCTGCAAAACCAAACAGTACCCAAGGATTAGTTAATAGTTTAATTAGTTGGTCGATCATGCATTTGATGGTATCACTCTCGAAGGGGGAAGTCTAATGTTCGTCCATCTTTTCAGATCTACCCTCTAAGTAATAACTTTCCCACAAATAGCACTAGTAAAGACCCCGCTACAGCTACTACAAAAGACATCAAGTTAAATCCGGTAACCCCGACTCCAAAGAGTCTTTCACCAAGATAACCCCCAACCACTGCTCCAATTATTCCTAAGATGATAGATCCAATAATTCCACCTTGAGAATTTGGTGCGAGAAAGTTTGCGATGCTTCCTGCAATAAGTCCAAAAATAATCCAATAAAGTATAGTCACATTTCTCACCTCCCTTTTGTGATAAAAATTTCAGGTCAAAAACCACGGTGAAACCACCGTGGACTTGCAAACAAATTACTCTGTTTGCTGTTGCTTGCCTGAGATTATTCTAATTAATTTAACAATTCCCCAAGCTAAAACAGCATACACAGCAATAGCAACAAGAGTTGCAGGTTCAAGCACGGAAGTTGTTTCTATACCTTGAGTAAAGGCTCTTCTAAATATGCCTTCAAAAGGCAAGATAAATATTCCGCTTAAACCATAGATTAAGTTAACAAACGCACTCGCTGTACTAGCACCAGCTAGCTTTAGAATTAGTCTGAACGCCAAGAGTATGTCCAATGCTCCAAAAAAGAAATAGATTAAATACTCTATTGTTTGGTAGCTGGTTGCTTCAACTTTTGCAGGGTTAGTCTCAACAGTGTTTGTGCTACTGGTTTGTGTTGGTTCTACGTTTTGGGTAGTTATAGTTTCTTTTGTAATTTCTGCCATCTATGTCTCACCACCTTTATATATTAAATTGTTACTTCTACGATAATATTCTTAATTAATAACCTGCCGCGGTTTGGCTTTTTTTGATAATAGTTTCTTTGGGCAAGTATTTTGTTAATGCTTTTTCGACTAAGCTTGTTAACGTGATGTCTTCGACAATAGCTTGGGCTCTGGCGTGTTTGACAAGTGATGGATTAACAAAGAGAGTAACGCGCTGAGGTGTAGTAGTTGTCATACTTAATACAGTACATGCGGTTGTAGTGGATGTCAACGGGCGGGTTGACAACTCTTAAGTGTTACGTTATACTTCACATATGGTTAATACTCTAAATAAGCTAACTGAAAAGAAAAATAGACTAGACACATTTCTACCACTTCTAAAAGAGCTACAAACCAACCTTAACGAATGGTTAAAAATTGAACTTACTTACACCTCTAATGCTATAGAAGGTAATACCCTATCTCGTGCTGAGACAGCAATGGTTGTAGAAAAAGGTATAACTGTTGAGGGTAAAACATTACAAGAGCATATAGAGGCTGTAAACCATGCTCAGGCTTATGATTGGGTTTTAAATAATATTGAAACCCCAAGACAAGAAATCACTGAAAATACCATTCTTGAGATCCACAAACTGATTCTCCAAAAAATTGACGATACCAATGCGGGACGTATTAGAACTGTACCTGTACGTATTGCAGGCTCTTTGGTTGTCATGCCTAATGCTATGAAAGTTCCAGATCTAATAAAGGAATTTGTGCGTTGGCTCCAAACAAGTAAAGATCATCCGGTGACTATTGCTATTGATGCTCATCTTAAGCTGGTAAGCATTCACCCTTTTATAGATGGTAACGGACGCACCGCACGTTTATTAATGAATTTGCTTCTAATGCAAGCAGGTTATCCCCCTGCAATTATCCGTAAAGAAGATCGCAAACAATACATTGCCTGTATAGAAAAGGTTCAATTAGGTGGATCTAATTCAGATTACTATGCACTTATGCATGAAGCAGTAGATCGTTCATTAACCATTTATCTTGATGCCTTGGAAAACAAAACTCAAGAAGAGGTGTTAGTGAAAAAAGACTTGCTTAAAATAGGCGAGCTTGCCAAACTAACCAAAGAGACGGTTCCAACAATTAGACATTGGACTAAAGAAGGGTTATTGGAGGTAGTTGAGTACACAAAAGGTGGTTATCAGCTATATACTCAGAAAGAGGTAGCTGTTGCTCGTAAGATTAGAAAACTTCAGGATACAAAAAGGCTAACACTAGAAGAAATAAAAAGAGAGCTTCAGTAAATTCCTCTGTATTAGATGAATTAAGTTTGTTAGTTAATATAGTGTTTAGTATAATTTGAATATGAAAGAACTGCTTGATTCGTTAGCTCTTAAGAACATATGCGAACAACAGGGTATTTCCTACCTTGGATTATTTGGTTCTTATGCTCGTGGCGATAATAGAGCAGACAGTGATATTGATCTGCTTGTGGAATACAGTAGGCCAGTAGGGTATCTGACTCATGCCAAAGTTCAGAATATATTGGAAGATTACTTTAACAAGCCTGTAGACCTTATTTTTAGAAATAGCTTGAAACCAAGAATTCGTCCTTATGTGATGAAGGATCTAAAAACTGTTTATGAAAAAAGATAATTTAGTTTATATTGAAGATATTTTAGATTCGTGCGATAAGATCCTAAGCTATATCGGGGATGCGGGAATAGAGCAATTGGAGGACGATAGGATGTTGGTCGACGCTATTGTTAGAAACATCGAAGTTATAGGGGAAGCTTCAAAAAGATTAGACGACGATTTTAGAAAAACATATCCAGACTTTCCGGTTAGGGGTGCTATAACTATGAGAAATAAGCTGATTCACGAATATAACATGGTGGATTACGAGGTGGTATTGGACACGGTGAAACAAGACATTCCTGAGTTACGTAAATTATGCATGCAAATACTCAAATAGACCAGCAGGTAGGTTAGTTCCATAATACTGATATGAAGAAAACCATTGCAATCATACTCGCTCTTGTACTGTTGATCCTTACGGGTGTGGCCCTAATATCCAGCTTAAAAACAAAAGAAACCGTTACCACTTCCCAACAAGACATCCTTAACTATTTTATTGAAATAGCTTTTGGACATGAGTACAACGGGGGAACATCTAACCAAGCAGTTCTTGTAAAATGGACTAAACCTAAAGTTACTATAAAAACATACGGGGATTTTAACCAGTACTTAACTAATTGTTTAGATCAAGTTATTTTAGATTTTAACGATATTAGTGTTACGACTGATCTTGTGATTAACAAAGATAGCGGTGATATCAATTTATATCTTGTTCCAAAAGATCGGTTTTTATCAATTGAACCAAATTATGTAGCAGGTAACGATGGTTATTTTTGGATGTTATGGGATGACACCTACGCGATTACCAGCTCAACAATACTAATAAACAGTGACTACCCCGATAAGGATAAAGAAAGATGTCACCTGATTCGTGAGGAATTAACTCAAAGTATGGGACTTGCCAAAGATTCTGACAGATATGAAGACAGTATTTTTTATGGTCCGTGGAGAACAACGCTGACATATGCAGATATTGATAAGGAATTAATAAAAATACTTTATAGCTCTGACTTAAAGCCCGGGATGACGGTTGAGGAGGTAAGGGCACATCTTGAGTAGCTAAATTTGTCTGTGTGCATGATATAGTTATAACAGTATGCGTAAACTGCTTTTGTTAATAATTGTCCTTGTAGTAGTCGGAGTTATGGTTTCAATATTTTCAAAAAATAACAGTAAAGATCAACCTCAAGATCAAGGTCCCACTCAAAGTTTGTTTAAAGCAGTATTAAATGATGCCACCAACATTAAAGACACAGTAATACCTACACCAACTGCAAGCACGGCGCCGGTTCAAAAAGATTCCGGTATCCAAACATCGGTTTTTATATGACCTCGCCCTTTGATTACAATTACAAAACGCGCACCACGCCAACGGGAGTAACACCTTATAACAGACCATATCTTAAAATCATCAAAGATGCGGTCGACCTTGTGAGTAAGACTGATTGGAACGGGCGTTCGGGTACTTCTTTTGGTCTTAGCTATACAGACTTTGACCAACAGGCAATTGCAAAATATGTAGAAGAATTTAAAGAGTTTAAAAAGCTTGGTGAGATTCCCGAGGATAAAAAATATTTGTTTGATAACACAACGGCCGATGTTGAGATAAACAAAGAGATTCAAAAAGCAAGATCGGAGTTTCTTGAGTATTTAAAAAAGAATGGAGTAGCACAAAAGTATATTACAGAAATTGATACCTATGTTTTACCAACAGGACGTTTAAAGTATGTTGCCGGAACAGGTAGGAGTAAAGCAGGACCATACGGAGGGGACTACTCGCAGGTATCCATTGAACTTCAAGCCTCTGACACGTATAAAAGCATGAATCAATTGGTTTCTTCCAATGTGTTTGGTACTGCTGATCCAAAAAAATATCGTGACGGGGCACTAAGACTTATTGTTTATCACGAAATGACTCATGTGTTACAGCAAGCCTATATAAACCTGCATGTCACCCCTGAAGAAAAAGCAAAGGGAGATCAAAATATGTGGGAAAATGCTACAAAGACTTTGTTGGCTGCCGATACAGAGTATTACTGGTCGTGGGTTTATAACAATAGGTTAAGTGAAGAAAGTCAGGCAAACGGATTAATGCTCCATGCGTTTGGGGATACGTATGGGTTAAATTCAAGTCAGAAACAAATAATATGGAATGCTTGGGTTGGTAAAGATGCATTAAACGCTAATACTCTTTTTGAAATCGGGAAAATCTTTCATCAAAAATATCCGACATATCTTCAAATGTCTTTTTTGGATTTTGGTTATAAGGTTTATAAAGAGGCTTTTGCAAACTACCCAAATGTTGAGGATCGGGAGTTAATAAAATCGATGCTTAACTATACTATTGAGATTCCAAAATATGTGGGATATTTTAATCCGATGGAGGATTACAAGCTTCCTACTTTTTGGGGTTTGCTAGAAGATTAGGTGTTAATAACTCCATATTTGAGACGAATGTGGAGTTTGTGACTCCACATTGCTATGAAACAAAGATACTCAATAATCCCAAGAACCCTGTGTTTTATATTTCACAAAGACGAGGTCCTTTTAATCAAAGGTAGTGAGGAAAAAGAATGGACAGGTATATACAACGCTTTGGGAGGCCATATAGAAAAAGGTGAGGGAATAGTGGATTCTGCAAATAGAGAGATAAAAGAGGAATGTGGTTTAGAACCTAAAGATACAAAACTAAAAGGCGTTATCCATGCCTGTGATTTCTTTGAGAAAAACGTAATGATTTTTGTAACTTCGAGTACTTCTGATACTAAACAAGTAGTTTGTGATCACAACGAAGGAACATTGGAATGGAAGAAGATTAGTGACTTGGGTAGTATAAAGATATTTGATGATATTAAACCTATTTTGAAACAACTTGTTTCTATGAAAAAGGATGGGGTGTTTTTGGCTTTGAGTCAGTTTGATGGGAAGGGTAAGCTACTGAAGTTTGATATACAGACGAATTAGATTTTAACCAGTATGTTTAACAATAACTTAAAGGTCCTTTTTGTATGCCACGGGAATGTTGGAAGAAGTCAAATGGCCGAGGCTTATTACAACTTTTTCACAAAATCCAATATGGCTACCAGTGCCGGCACAGATCCCACAACCCCAGCTAGATATTCATCTATAGATAGTACTGTGTTTGGTAGAAAGAATTGTTTGTTTCATATACTGTAAGTAACCATTTACGATGACTATCTACTTATAAATTAGACAATCTCGATGGGGTTGTCAAGCCCTAGACCCTCCATATTGTATAGATAACTTGACATTAGAGGGGGTCTGTTGTAATATCTTTCTATGTTCTTAGCTAGAAAAATCCTTCCTAGGCTGAAAAGCCTTCTTAACGAGAAGCAAATACTTGTGCTTACCGGCATGAGACGTGTGGGTAAAACTACGCTAATAAAGCACCTATTTAATGACTTAGCTACAAAAAATAAAATATATTACAGCTTTGAAGACACTTTAACTAGGAAAAAGTTCTCGGATGATAATTACGAAAATCTAAAAAGAATGCTTGAGGGAGAAGGCATTACCTTTACCGAAAAAGCGTATATTTTTATTGATGAAATACAATTTTTGCCAAATATTACATCAGTTATAAAGTATTTTTACGATGAATACGATGTAAAATTTGTTGTAACCGGGTCAAGTAGCTACTATTTGAAAAATCATTTTACCGAAAGTCTGTCAGGTAGGAAGTTTGTTGTGGAGCTATACCCTTTAACATTTAATGAGTTTTTAGTTTTCAAGGGCGAACAAAGAGAGGAAAATGTACCTTTTAGTAAAAAAGTAGACCTAAACTTAGAGATTTACGAAGGTAAATATAAGGGTTTGTATGAAGAGTACATGAAATATGGTGGTTTTCCCGACGTCGTGTTAAATCCAAGTATTGATATTAAGCAAGAAATCTTAAAGGATATAATAAATTCTTATTTTCAAATTGATGTGACAACTATAGCCGACTTCGATGATATTGGAAAACTGAGGGATCTGCTTATTATTTTAACTCAAAGAGTAGGTCAAAAAATCAACATCTCCAACATTAGTAATGTTTTGAAAATAAATAGGGCTAAAGTGTATGAATACTTAGAGCTTCTAAAGTCCACTTATGTTATCCATACTGTTTCACAGCACTCCAGTGCGGATAACAGAATTTCTGCGGATGATAAGTTTTATTTTTCTGATACGGGTATCGCTAATGTTTTATCCGAGGTAGCTGCAGGTAGTATATTTGAAAACAGTGTCTTTATGAATTTAGTTTACGATTACGATCTCACCTATTATCAGACTAAGTCGGGGGGAGAAATCGACTTTGTTCTAAATAAAAAGTTAGGTATCGAGGTTAAAGAAACTGCTTCAGCGCAGGACTTATTGAATCTCGGAAAACGCGCTATTTCTGCTAGTTTAGACGAGTATTATATTGTAACCAGGAATTATTCACCCATAGAAAAAACGATTTTTGCTTGGGATTTGTAGTTGCTTCTTATGGCTCCCCCGGCTGGATTCGGGCACCGGTTCTCGTATTCGCTTCGCGAACTGGCTCGACCGTCGACCCCGCCTTTCTCGCCTCCGCTCGGTCCGGCATTCTCATCCATCCTTAGGAAATCAAGAAAATGTCCACCAGTCACAAGGATTGCTGGTCATTTTCCTGGCTCTATACCGTAAAGGAAGTGAGAACTGCTCTTATATTTGCAACCGTTTAATAAATTTATTGTTCAGGGGTTACTTGGTTGGTATATGTGGTTGCTTCCTCTTTTGTTATTTGTTGTTCCAAGCTATTAACTTTTATTTCTAACTTGTTTTGAGCTTCTTTTATTTCCAATATTCTACTGATTTCTTGTTCCCGATAGACGCGCATATCCTTTGTGATATCAAATAAAAAAATAATACAAGATATCATGAATCCTATAACGGCTAATATGGCGCCGCCCGATCCCGCCTTTTTTGCTATGTCGTCCCAATCTATTGGCCTCTTGGCCGTTACTCCTGTATCAAGCCCTGTGTTTTTTGCTGAAGCTAAAAGGCCTTTTGTAGGTTGGTTTGTATTGATACCATCGTCTTGTTTCATTGTTCAAGTTTTAACCCCGAGTTAGGGTATTTCTTTTGTAATTCCTTTACTACTGCTTCTTGTAATAATTTTATTTCTTCGTGGTTGGGTTTTTTTAATTGTGGGTTATTGTCAAAAATCCACTGTACCAAACCTGCAACGAATTTAACTCTAAACTCGTTATCTAAAATTTGTGTAACATCAATTTCGCCAAATTTAACTCCCATATGATTACCATTATAACGTAGAATGTTAATGTTGCCATGAGTGTTTACGGTTTAAGCAAATATGTTTACAATATAAGCAGGGGAATTACCCCTGCCTGCCCTTTTAGTTCTTCTTCGTTTTAGAACTCGTGACGTCAGCAACGCCGTGCTCCGATAAATGATAAAATACCCTCAATCTCATAATAGTTATAGATAGCTGATTCGCTACATCGGGAAAACTCCGTGCTAAAAAAGCTGATCAATACATGTGTGTCGGGTGGGCGGTGATGTATTGATGATCCGGAAATGAGAGTTCGAATCTCTCTTATGGGAGTCTGAACATAAACACATTATTTTGTTTTATCTAATTAAAACGAACCGCTAAATTCCGGATACCGTTTCTAAAACAGGTACTTCAGAAAACTTCAATATCAAAGTCTTATATAATCACCGCACAAAATTTTACCCAAGTTTAACAAGGCATCTTTAAGTGGAATAACTGTTACACCTTCAACATTTAGCAAGCTTGTACCACCATAGAAAACATATAACTGTGCGGAGGGATAGTCTTGTTTGAATGCTAATAAGCTTACTAAGTCTCCTCTTGATATATTACTTTTCCGTTTAACTTCGATAGCTATTAAATGCTTTTCCCCGTATAACACAAAATCTACTTCTAATCCGCCTTTAGTTCTCCAATAGCCAAGCTCATACTTAGCTTCCAAATTTGCATTCGTTGCAATCAACTCTTGCATGACCAAACCCTCATATATCAAACCTTCTTCATTTTCTAACCGATCCAAAAAACCTTTGGGTTTGATTGTTGAATAAACCCCAACATCAAAAAAATAAAATTTATTCTGGGAAACAAGTTTTCTCTTCGCTCTTTTCTTGAAGACCGGAAGTTCGTAAGCGATTAATAAGTCGTAAAGTATCCTGAAATAGGCCTCTGCCACCTTACGATTTATTGAAGCTTCACGTGCTACCTCTGACACATTTAATTGTTGACCTTGAGAAAAACTGGCTACTTCTAAGAAACGCGAGAAATTTTCAAGATTACGTGTTAACCCTTCCTGCATAATTTCTTCTTCTAAGTAAACCTGCACATAGCTCTCAAGGTATTTAGCCGGATCAATATTCTTTTCAGGATCGTGAATTGAAGGTAAAAGACCGTATTTAAGAATTTTATCAATAGAAATATCCCCCGACAATTCAGAAAGTGTCAACGGATATAGATTATATTTCATGGCACGTCCGGCAAGGAGATTTGCCTGTGCTTTTTTTAGTTTTCTTGCACTGGAGCCTGTTAAAACGAAGATAAGTTTTTCATTTTCTATCAAACGATGAACTTCATTAAGAAGGTTAGGTATTCTTTGCACTTCATCGATTATTATTGGTAACCCTTTGTTGTTAACAACATATTCAGATAATCTCTCGGGCTTGGCTAGCAAACGCCTGTAGGTATCGGATTCCAATAAATCAATGTATACGGAGTCCTTGTATTTATCGCGGATTAAATAGGACTTTCCAGTTCCACGGGGACCAAAAAGGAAAAAACTCGAATTTGAGGGTAGATTTACCTGCCTTTTGAACATATTGACGCCATTTTATTACTTTAGTAGTGCGCTGTCAAGCTATATGGAGTCGACAACTCCAAATACGCTTCCTTTTTGGCTCATATAACTCCATATTGAATGAGTCGGCGATATGTCGAGCACTTAAGATTACACTTTGGAGACTATAAAGAGCTTTACGCATTAGACCACCAACTTAGGTACACTAATTCGTTGCTGGTTATATAAATCATTCCTTTCTGTATGTCAGTACCATTAAAATTCATTTTATAGGACTTTTCAAATTTACCTCTCAGCCCATTTTTCAGTATCATGGTTACCCTTTTGTTTATTTCTTCTCTGCACCATCTCCATGAGTCTATAAATTTAATTATTTCATTTTCCTTAAGTTCTGATAGTTCAAATTGGGGGTAATGTTGTAGCTTGCGGGTGTATTTCTTTTTTATAATGTTATTATTAGCAAATAGTGTATTACTATGACTAGAATATGTTATATGTGCTCGGCTCGCCAGTGGAACGATTTTCGTACAGTAAATTATGTTGAAGTAGAGGTTTATCACCACCCACTACCCCGCTCACTATATATTTATTTTTGATTGAATCTTTCCTATTAATGGGAATGTAATTTTTTCAGTTATGGCAAATATAAAAAAGAAGTAAATAAAATTTAAAATAATAGACTCGTTAATTTTTAGCTTTAACAATGAAAAACAAATAGCTACAAATAAAGAAGTTAAAATACACGAAATCAACCCTTTAATTGAAAAAATTGTATATTTATCTTTTTTCATGATGATATTATAACACTACTGTTCGGATTCGTTTCAGAACCTAGGGTGACTGCAGGTGTTTATAGTTGGCTCGAACTACTTTATAAATGATGGAAAACGTTGTTATGACTTGCAAAAACCCTTCTTCTTATTTAAAGATATGAAATATTTGGAAAAGCCTAAAATTGAGTGGCTAGAACCACTTGATTTTGCTTATGTAACAACGAAGATGGGCTATTCAGAACCTGAAAATCTATTATGGCTCACTAAATGGAATGATTTTGTAACAATGAATGTATCTGCAGAGTGCCTATTGTAAAAAAACAAAAGGCGTCAATCGCTGCATACGCAGACAGTCGGCGCCTTTTTAGCAAGTGTCAGGTGGGGTTCTTATTCAGCTTACTGGAGGAAAACTCTTCCTAACAAACTTGCCACTATTCCTGTTTCCATCACCCAGCAAACCTGCCCGATACTTGTAGCTAGTATCCCCGGCCAATGACCGATATCTTGTCCTCGGTGTGCAAAAGATGCTGCCAGGTGGGCGAGAACTGCAACTGAAATGGCAACCCATGGATTGCCGAGGAGGAACAAGATTGGCCAAATGATTGAGGTACCTACGATTACCGCGGTGATAGATAAAGCGAGGAACAACCCGTACCGCGGGCCCCTGATATCACCTTTTCGGACTAAGGGGATAAAATCCCAGAGCCAGAAAAACCAGGACTTAAAAATATAATCGATCATGTCAGTCTCCTTTTGGTTGGCCTTATGGTGGCCATGATTTGATTTGATGCTCCCATTATAGGCCAAACCAGTCCAAATTAAAACTATAGGATGAAATATGCTTGGTAGAAAAGCGGGTTTGTTGAAAAAACGATAAATGCACGTTATCATGTCACAAACTGCCCACTAATACAATGCTAGACAGAATAGGTGAACTAGTAAGGCAGTTTAATAATGTTAACTTCAGTTTTACGGTTTTGGGCATTTCGTTTACATGGGTATTGTATAGATTAAACCAATACCTGTTACGTAATAGCCTGCTAAAAACGTTGTCGACAGAGCTGAAGTGGATCGGTATGTGGTTTGGGAACAAGTATGATAGAAACTCTCACGATAGAAATTGGTACCATCCTTCATCAATGGTTATTGGGCTAAAGAACTTGATTGGGATACAAACAATACTCTCTGGGAATTGTATTAATCTGTTTTCCACTGATCTTATTAAGAACCTTTCATATCTTTACGGTGGTTTAAACCGGTTTAATCAGCATGTTGAAAGACACACTACATTCGTACATGCAGATCCTAGTCTTTACGCACGGGCCTGCAAAGAGCTAGAAAATATTAGTTTCAGTATAACTACGCCTAGGGGGTATACAGTGGGGATCCCTGACGAAACTCTTAAAAGTTACATAGAGAGCAGTTTAAATGGAAAAGGACCCTTACCCCAAGATGTTGCTATGTTTATTGATCAAGTTTATAAATCCAATAAATGGTTACATACTGACGGTATAGCGGGGGATATCTACTACAATGAGGCTAACGAGGTGCCTACCCCATATCTTTGTTACAAACTTACTTCGGTATCATTGACCAAAGAAAATGCCTACAGTGCCTTGAGATACCCTGGATTTCATTGGATAATGGATGCTCTGGTTTTTTTCCTTGTTCTGCTTTCTTTACTCGGGTTGTTCCTTGGGGGAGCGGAATTGCCAGAGTTTATTAGCTATTTATAATTGGTGTTAAGGGTATAGATGCTCAATGGTTATTCCTAAAGCTCTGGCTATTTTCCAAAGAATATACGCTGATGGAGAATATCTGGCGTTTTCTAAGTGACCAATATATGTTCTATATAAACCACATTTATCTGCTAGTTCTTCCTGAGACATGTTGTTTTCAATACGGTATTTTAAGATCCTTTTACCTACATCTTCCGTAAACCTCTCTCTATTTTTATCACCCATGTAAAGATAATCGGATCTATCCTAGATTACGACAACGCAGTAAACATAGCACCTATGTTATAATGAATTTATGTATGAATATTCAGAATATGTGCACAACTCCCCTTTATACCGTCTTTTCCGAGTTTTGTTAATTATAGGGTATGTCGCTGTTTTTGGAGCGGCTGTATTGGGGGGTATGTTGGGTTTGAGTGAGAGAAGTATTAAAAGCGCTACTTTAATCTGCTCTGATGGCACAAGGTGGGATGCGGAGGATATCTTGTACGATAACGAAGCACAGTGTGGTTTATGCACAAAGCGAATCGGGGTTAATTACTCTACCTGCAACAAAAATGATTCCGGTTACTATAGTTCATATAATGTCGAAAAAGAATATGAATTTCCCTGGGGTGCAATCACGTATCCCCTTATTGTATTAGTTATTGGAATTGCTGCCATTGATCTTACACATGTATCCATTTTCTACATTGTTGCTGGGAAAGTGGACTTGGAAAAAAGCCTTTTTCTAAAGGTAGTAGCTCTACTAACTGTTCCCGAAGAAACTAGATCTGAAGCACAGCTAGAGGCAGAAAGGCTTCAATTTGCAATTGAGACGAAGAATGCAGCACTCATTGAACATAGAAGAATGTCCAGTGTATTAGGAAAGTTAGTACTTTTTTTCACAACAGGGCTGCTGGGGCTGCTAGCTTTTTTTATCTTGTATTTATCACTAGTCGATTCTGAATCTGGTAATATAACCCTTGCGATATTCACCATATTATTTGTAAGTGGGATTGACTATTATCTACTTGTTATTTCCCCAAGAAAATCAAAAGAACATGCAACAAGACTGGAAAGAGAAATAAAGGATTTACAGGCAGAGTTATTAAATAATTCTGAATACTAAATCGTTATTTTTTATCTTCAAGTCCTAATGATTTCGGCAATTTTGTGCTATGAATAGTGTATGGGGAGATACTACTTTTCTAAGAAACAAGAAGCAGATAATCTGAAAAAAATAGAGATAAGCCAGCTGAAAAGGAGAGGATTTTTGAACATCTGGCGTGATGAGGTTATTACTTGGGTAGTAAACGGAGTCGACACTGGTAGTGTTCGGATACAGGTTTCTACACATACAGAGGGAAACAAGTACGTAACGTTCTTATACAACTCAACTAGTCCAGGTAAGGAAAAGGTATCTTATTGCTACATACATTCCTTAACAACTTCACGTTGTAACTTTGGTGGAACTAGGTATTGGTTTATTTGTAGATTTTGCGGAAGACGTGTAGGTATCTTGTATATGGGAGATACATACTTTCGCTGCAGGCACTGCTTAAATCTTACTTATAACTCAAGAAACGAAAATAGGAGAGACGCCTTTTATCCAATTGTGGTAGATAGGAAACAACATAAAAGGGCTGACAACATCAGGATTAAGTATTACAAAGGAAAACCCACAAAAAGGTACCAGAGGTTGCTAAATAAGGGAGGGTTTCTAGATGCAAAAGCTATGTTAACGGTTTTGTCTAAAATGCCAACAGTTAAACATGATCTCTAAACAGCTATTCAGCAGTATTCTTGTCCTTTGGCCTTATAATATTAGTAAGGTTGGATGCATATAAACCCTATGGAGATTAGAAAAATGGAGAGTATGCCAAATATTAATATGGATTTAGACCACAGTGATCATATATTGCTAAATTTCCTGTCGGAGGATAAAACTCTACGAAATTATATAATTGACTGCAGACGTTCCCTTGGTATACCTAAGCAAGGTTACAGTAAACATAAACCCATACCACTTAATACTTCTGAGCTAAAGTACCTACTTAAGGATATAAGCTGGAAGGTAAATAACATTATTGTTGCTTACGAACTATCAACAAGATGGTTTGCAATGCTCCATACTTATATTTTATTAAACGAAGTCGCCGCCCCAGAGCCTCGTGTTACAGTAAATATAGTTCCAGCTGGTGTGGAGATACTTGTTAAAGACACAACCCACAACATCTCCAAATTAAAGGAATATCTAAAAGATAACGGTCTAGGTGACTATGCTGAAAAAGCTTTTCCTGTTAAAAGCACGCGTATCCCGAAATTGACCTTTGAGAAATACCAATTACGTTTACGAATCGCGCAATTGAAAGAGATGGGAAAAGATTCTAGTGAGATTCTAGGTATTATAAGGGATGAGTTTATGAATGAAGAACTACCTGATCCACTTAGAGCAGACTTGATTTGTGATACTACTGCTACAAACTATATAAATACGGAGTACAAGAGGATTAAGGAGCTACTCACGAAGTTGAGTTTTAAATCTAGACTATCCATAAGAACCGTAGAACTACAACGCCTTGCAATGCTCAAAAGAGCAAACAGCCTTTCCTGACACTTAACTTAAAAATAACCGAAATATTTTCCTTCCTATATATGTGCTTGAATGGGTTTATGGACGATGTAAATGTATACAACACTAAAGACTTCTACACAGCCGTACTACTCCGTGTCATGGACTTTCCTCTCGAAACCTTACATCGAGAAACAGGTGGCTTTGTCGTGTTCACCTTCCTCGATCCAAACCATAATGCGGAAGCAATAATCCAGGATTATTGGGATAGAAAGCTATCGGTTCCTGACGCCAGAGCGTTTGTAGAGGCAATATCAGAGCTTAAAACAAGGTTATATGAGGTATCGAGATGAAACTATCAACCGAGTTGTTAGGAGAACTGGCTCATATATTTAATGAGGAGTTTGGAATTAAGCTTACTCCTGTTCAGGTGAAGGAAATGGCGAACCTTTTAATTTTCTGGTTTGGTTGATGTGAAGGTGTTAGTTTTTGCTTCTACTAATCGGTAGATACTAAAGTGTAGCGTAGTTGCAATTTTTATGTATATGACAATAAAAAAATATTCAGAAAACCGCATACAAAATAGGTTTAAAGGCTATTGTAAATTTCCACGAGGTCTGTTCATGCTACTCAGGGAAAAAGAATTAAGTAACTCTCAGTTTGTCCTATATATTTTCCTGTTTACTACTTTGGTAGATTGGGATTTAAAACACAAACATACATATGCCACTTGTGGGTTTTCGAACAGGGAAATTGCCTACGGTTTGGGTTGGGAATCCTCGACAGTCTCAAAGAATATTAATTCCTTAAAAGAAAAGGGTTTATTGGTAAAAAACAGTATCGACTTGTATGAACTTAGTGGGTACAAGGCGTTGCGTTATTTAATGAAGTGTAAAAGTGCAGGTGTTTTCGATATCAAAAAGATTATTTCAAGCCTAGAACCAAAAACATCAATGGATGTTTCTCTGGACATAGATGAAATATATCAAGGAATGGAACTTAATAAGTTTAGGGAGGACGTTGCCCTCACAAGCAAATGAGTAAAAACTGAACACTTTAAATATTTAGTTTCTTTTAAGGTTGGTATATGTGTAATTTATATACATTACTATGTTAATACCTTGAAGATTGATTGGAGATTACGAAGTCGGGATTATGAGTTATAATTTAAGAGCAACCAGGTCTACCATAGGATTTTTTTAATGCCCTCATAGGACAGAATCTTATGGTTCTGGTTGCACCTGTGGGGGCATTATGAATAAAGCAATAATTTTTTGTAGAGTAAGTTCAAAAGAACAAGAAGAAACTGGGTATTCCCTATCCGCCCAACAAAAGCTACTAAACGATTACACGCAGAAGCTCGATCTACCTATTTCTAGGACATTTTCTATCTCCGAATCTGCCAGCGGGAGTAAACAACGCAATGTTTTTAATGAAATGCTTTCTTATTTGGAAAAGGAACATATTAAAATTCTTGTGGTGGAAAAAACAGATAGGCTTACGCGCAATATTAAGGACGCAGTCGCCATAAATGAGTGGATTGAAAAAGATCCGGAGAGGCAGGTTCACTTTGTTAAAGAAAATGTTGTCCTCCATAAAAATTCCCGATCCAACGAAAAGTTTATTTGGAACATTAAAGTGTCAGTTGCCCAATATTATATTGATAATCTGAGTGAGGAGGTTAAAAAAGGTCAGAAGGAAAAATTATCACAAGGCTGGCTACCTACCAAGCCGCCACTAGGCTACAAGACTGTTGGTGAAAAGGGCAAAAGAATCCATGTGATAGACGAAATACGACAGTCCCATGCAACCAAAATGTTTGAGTATTATGGTTCTGGACTGTATTCCCTCACTAAGCTTGCTAGTCAACTTAGTGAAGAAGGTTTGCGATCTGAGAGTGGTAAGAGAGTTCCCAGAAGTCGTATTCATGGCTACTTAAGGGATACGTTTTATATTGGATTGAACAGATGGAACGGTAAAACAACCATAGGGAATCAAGAAACATTTATACCTAAAGAATTATTTGAGAAAGTACAAAACATATTGACTGGAAAAAACACCCCCAAATATTCAAAACACGATTATCTCTTTAAAGGCTTATTTAAGTGTAATGAGTGTGGAGGAACTATTACGTGGGAAACTCAAAAAGGAATAGTTTACGGGCATTGCAACCACTATAGAGATTGTTCTCAGGCAACTTGGGTGAAACAGCCTGATATAGAGGATCAACTTATCACCTGCTTCGCTAAATTGGAAATCAAAAACACGCGGCTTATGGAATGGATAAGAAAAGCATTGGCGGAATCTCATAAAGAAGAAACAGAACAGTACAAACAATCGGTAGAAGATTTAAACAACAGAGAACTCCAGATTAAAACACGGCTAAGTAAACTTTACGACGATAGATTGGACGGTAAAATAGCCACCGACTTTTATGAAACAAAATTTGCTGAATACACAAAGGAAAGAGACGAAATTACCTCCCACAAACAAAGACACAATTCGGCAGACACTAAGTATTATGAGTCTGTTTCTGCTTTGTACGATATATCCCAGAGAGCCAAGGAAAAATACAGGGGAGCAAATTTAGAAACCAAGAGAAAGCTACTAAACCTTGTCTATTCAAAGTTGATGTTGGATGAGGGAAACATACTTTATACCTACACTGAGCCCTTTAGGGTGCTTTCGGAGGCAATAGATACTACAAATAGTTCGAAAGAGATGGAAAAGGCGAATTTATTGGGAGAAAGTTTCGAACCTGAGGAAATGCTTGGTGTGCCAAGCTTGAAGAGTCTTTCCGATGGCACTTGTCCTATATGGCTC
>CAYRWK010000015.1:0-1984 GCA_964427965.1 uncultured Candidatus Saccharibacteria bacterium
GCCGGGCACTATTTTTACAAAGAAAAAGTAAACAAAGCTGTAATACTTGGCACAATCCTTGCCGTAATCGGAACAGTATTTGTTGTTATAGAACCTATTTTTAACGGCAGTAATTCTCAAATAGACACCCTACACAGACTTTGGGGAAACATACTTGCCGTTGCTTACACTTTAACCTTTTTAATATATGTAATCTGGTCAAAAATGAGCATGGGAGAAAGATCTACCCTCTTTAAAAAAACCTTAAGCTTTATCCATATTCGCCCAATGCACCAAAAATACAGTCCTTTTATCTTAACCGTCACCTCTTTTTATGTAGGGCTCATAACTCTTGTACCTTTTGCCCTATTTGAACAATATCAAACAGGAGGATTTAGCTACGCTTCTTTAACTCTTGAGCCAATTCTTGGCATTATTTACATGGCAATCTTCTCATCAATCGTGGCGTACTTTTTATTCCAGTGGGGGCTGGACAACTCAACTGTAAAAGACTCAGCAATCTTTAGCTACCTACAACCTATAATGGTACTCCCCTTTGCATACCTACTATTACGCGAAACACCAACCCCAGTATCAATTATTGGTTGTTTATTTATTGCTCTTGGGGTAATTATTGCCGAGTCCAAAAATTCCTGATATACTCCAGATCGTGAAAAAAGTTATACACCCACAAGTTTATATGGACGCAGTTGTATCATGTGTTTGCGGTAATACGTTTAACACAATCTCAACTGTAAAAAACATTTCTGTTGAAATATGCAGTAAGTGCCACCCATTCTTTACCGGACAGCAAAAATTTGTTGATACTGAAGGAAGAATTGAAAAGTTTGGCAGAAAACTTAAGCTTTCAGATGCAAAAAAGAGCTTGGCTAAAGAAAAAACTAAAAAGTCCTCAAAAGATATGGCCAAGAGTACTTCCCTTAAAGACCTATTAAAACAAGCTAAAGAAACTAAGTAGATCCAGGTTTTATACACTTCTATGCAGTCTACATCTCGCCTTGACATGATTTCGGAGGTTTTGACCTCTCTTAACCAACCCCCTTTTAGATTAAAGCAGTTAACTAGCGCGGTATATAAAGAACAAGCCCTAAAGTACGAGGACTTATCAAACATCTCCAAAGAGGTGAAAGAAGCGTTAATTGCTAAACTTGGACCAGATATTTTGACTTTAAAAAAGGCGGACGAAGTAAAAGGGCGTCAAGTTCACAAAGTATTATTTGAGACCAAAGACGGACATCACATTGAATCTGTCAGAATGGAATACCTACCAAATGCTGAAAGAGGACATAGTTTATACTCGTTATGCCTTTCATCCCAGGTAGGATGTGCGATGGATTGCAAGTTTTGTGCTACCGGGGCAGTTGGTTTTAAAAGAAACTTAACAAAAGATGAGATTGTTGATCAATATTTATGGTTTGTAAAAAGTGGCTATCCCATTAGTAATATAATTTTTATGGGTATGGGGGAACCTTTTGCAAACGCGGACAATGTGATTACTGCAATTAAAGACCTTACTGATCCTACCAAATGTGGCCTAAGTCCTAGAAAAATTAGTGTTTCTACAGTCGGAATCGTCCCCGGAATAGAGCGACTTGCGGAGGAACTACCAAACGTTAACCTCGCCCTATCCCTTCACTCACCCTTTGACCAAGAACGTGAAAAAATTATGCCAATTACAAAAGCTTATTCAATAAGTAAAATCATGGAATCGATCAAGAAACATGTTCAAACTACCAACAATAAAGTATTTATTTCTTATTTATTGTTAAAAAATCTAAATGATTCGGAAAAACATGCTCATGCACTTACCTCATTAATTAGATCACAAGGCCCAAAAAGCTACTTGTACCATGTTAACCTGATTAGATATAATCCGGGTACTCAAACAGGCATTTTTGCACGCCCCGACGCAGAAACAGTAGATAAATTTAAACAAATACTAGATAACAGCCACATCTCAAATACCCTAAGGCAGGACTTTGGC
>CAYRWK010000015.1:2084-16387 GCA_964427965.1 uncultured Candidatus Saccharibacteria bacterium
GGCTGGCAAGTGTTTTCACTAATTCACAAAAGCGCGCAAGGCGGAACAATAACTGACGAGGGGGTTGAGTTTAATATCGGCAATAAAACCAAAAAGATTTTCACACCAGAAGACTCCATCAAAGCACAGTTTTCCATCTTGTCAGATATTGTCATATGCTTAGACGATTTTACCTCGCCAACTGCCGCAAAGGCACGAGCTAAAGAAAGCGTTGAACGCACAGTTTTGTGGGCAAAACGAAGCAAACTAGAATTTGAAAAACAGTGCACCAAAAGAAAACTTACCAACAATCAAAAACCGTTATTGCTTGCAGTAATTCAGGGTGGGTGGGATAAAGATTTACGTAAATTATGTGCGGAAAAACTAATTGAAATCGGTTTTGACGCATACGGCTACGGCGGTTACGCAGTCAACGAAGATACCGGTTTGGACATGGAACTTTCTGACTATATAGCAAAACTAATACCGGATACGGCGTTAAAATTTGCCCTTGGAAACGGCAAACCGATAGATATAGCAAGGCTAAGACAAATGGGTTGGGATCTATTTGATTGTACCCTACCAACAAGGGATTCCAGACACCAAAGACTTTATAACTTTACCAAAGCTCCAAAAAAATATAAGGACTTATGTAACCCCAAAACTTACGAATATCTATACATCAACAAAGCAATGTACACCACGGATCAATCCCCTATCTCAAAAAACTGTGACTGCCATACCTGCAAAAACTATACTAGAGCGTATTTACACCATTTATTTAAAATCCAAGATACGCTAGCCTATAGACTGGCAACAATACATAATTTAAGACACTACACAAAGTTGATACAATACATAAGAACATTTGAACAGAAAGAAAAATAATTATGCAGGAAGAACTAAAAGCCAACATTCAAAACGAAATAACAAAGTTGCAGCAGCAAATTGAAGCCAATAACAAATTCTTAGAAGAAGAAAAGGATTCAACTAACCGTTTAGAGCTTCAAGAAATGGTTCAGGATGAGGTTCTTAGCCTTCAAAATCAAATCGAAAGTTTAAAACAATCCCTTGAAGCCGTTGAACAGGGGCATGAAAACTACTCTCAAAATTCCGAGGGCGATCCTTCAATAAACATAAACCCCAATCTGGCAACCCTTGAAATACGAGCAGGAACCGGCGGAGACGAAGCCGGACTTTTTGCCTGGGATTTATATAGAATGTATCTACGTTACGGCGAAAAAAACAACTGGAAAGTCGAAGAGGTATTTAGATCCGATAACGAGGCGGGCGGGATAAAAACTATAATGGTGTCGATTAGAGGCAAAAACGTATTTAACTTGCTAAAAAACGAGTCGGGCGTGCACAGAGTTCAGCGTGTGCCAACAACCGAATCAGCCGGCAGAATTCATACATCAACCGCAACTATAGCTGTATTACCTGAGTTTAAAAAAGTAAACATCGAGATTCGCCCGATAGATATAAAAATGGATTTTTTTAGATCGGGCGGACATGGTGGCCAAAATGTTAACAAAGTTTCTACAGCAGTAAGACTAACCCATTTACCCACGGGAGTGGTCGTAGAATGCCAGGAGGAGAGGTTTCAAGCTAAAAACAGGGAAAGAGCCATGGATATTTTAAAATCAAGATTGTATAACATGATGCAGGAACAACAGGTTAAAAGTATTACAGACTTACGAAGCGATCAAGTAGGTTCGGGCGACAGGTCAGAAAAGATTAGAACTTATAACTACCCGCAAGATCGAATCACAGACCACAGAATAAACCAAAACTTTCATAATATTCCGGCAATAATGAATGGAGAAATTGACGATTTATTGGAACAGTGCTCAAAAATCTCTAATATATCTAATACTTCTTCGCAAGCTCAACAGCCTTCTCAAGAACAAGATCCTGCTCAGCAGTAATTGATTCTTCCGTTTGCTCCACTACCGTATCGGGATCGATACCCTTGCCATGGACCCAAACCTTTTTTGGAGTAAGCCACTTGGCTATAGTAATATGCACACCCGAACCATCCTCAAAATCCTTAGCATCCTGAATAGTTCCTTTTCCAAAAGATTTTACCCCTAAAAGGGTGGCATTAACGTTATCTTTTAAAGCTGCGGCTAATATTTCAGCGGCAGAAGCACTACCCTCGTCAATTAAAACGTATATAGCAGGAATGGCCTCAAACGAACCCGGTCTTTCGGCATCCAAAGATGTTTGTTTGCCAAGAGAATCTTCTTCCCACAAAATCGGACCTTTTTTAACAAACTCGTCTCCAAGATAAAAGGCTGATTGCAGGTATCCTCCCGGATTACCTCTAACATCAACAATAATTGCATCAAGTTGATCCATTTGAGTGTTTACCTGACTGACCACTTTTTGCCACTCTTGATTTGTGTCCCCGCCAAACCTGCTTACTCTAATATAGGCTGTCCCATCCCCTTTATCTTCCCACTTTACACTCGCAATGGTTATTACTCCCCTTTTGATAGTAACCACAAATGGATCGACTCCCGCCCGTTGTAATTTAAGAGTGCTTATAGTTCCCGCTTCACCTCTAATTTTTGAAACTGCTTCAGTCACTGTTAGTCCTAAGGAAGATGAACCTTCAATTTCTAAAATTTTATCCCCCGACCTAATACCGGCGGCTTTTGCAGGTGAACCATCGAGAGGTGCTATAACTATTAGCTGACCTTCTTTTAACCCAAGCTCAGCACCTATACCGGTATAACTGCCGTTTATAGCATCTCCAATTGCTTTATTTACTTCGGGAGGCAAGAAAGAAGTATATGGATCACCCAAAGAATTTACCATCCCGGAAATTGCACCATAAAGCATTTCTTGAGGATCTACCGGTCTTTCTAAATAATCCTGACCCACCATATCCCAAACCTTCCAGAACAAAGAAAAATCTACAGTTTGAGATGAGGGTGATTGATTTATAATTTTTATCTGGGGAGGATTTTTTCGGACTTCAAAAAGGTATCCCCTTTTACCAAAGTAGTATCCGCCATAAAAGAACCCAATGGCTACTAAAAAAACTATTAATATGCGTTGAAATTTCTCTAGACTGTTCATTTTTTACTCCAAAGACAAAATATTTGGAACTGATACCTCGTAGCTTGTGTCTTTGTCAGGGAACTTAACAAATATACTAGATTTGGAAACACTGTCAACCACACCAATTCTTCCAAAATGAGGCTTTTGCAAAACCAATACGGTTATTCCCTTTTTTACAGCCCTAAGAGTACTTTCTTTAGTGGGGTTTTTTGCAAAGGCTGCCTCAAAATCTGCCGGTACAGGAATTCTTAGATATTTCTCAGCCCCGCTGACAAAAACAAAGCGATTGGTAATATTTTTAAGAAACTCAAAAATCTCGGCGGGAGTAGAACACGTCCCAAATCCGGTAATAATTCCCAAAAACATTCCGTGATCCTTGGCTATATTAAAGCACTCAACATCACTACTTCCCGCGATTATACCCAAAGCGCCAAGCTTGATAGCCTTATTTACAACCTCTTTGCTTAAAAACTCGCCGACATACAAAATTTTATTTTGAATGTTCTTAGAAAAGTTCTCAAGATACTCAATTAGTAAAGATTGTTCGGGGTTGGGAAAAGTAACAAGTTCTCCGGAAACACTTTTTTCAATAGCCGCAGCAAAACTGACGTCAACCACCTGAGTTGCCAGCAAAACGGAATGCTCGTCAATAATTTTTACTACCTCACCCCAAACTCCCGATAACAGCCAAAACTCCCTTTGCTCCTCAACAAAGATATAATGATCGCCCTCAACGTTTAGGTAACCGGTAAAGGGGGCTTCCACTTTTACACCGTTAATGTGCCCAATAGTATCCCCTTTATAAAAATAGTTACCCGAGGATTTTCCTTTTGCAAGTTTTAGGTCGGCACCAAGAACCATACTTTTATGCGACACTTTACAAAAACCAAGCTTACTAAAAGGCAAAACCGTATCCCCCACCTTTACAGTAATATAGCCCTTTTCAGGCAGACATCTTTCCATCAAAATCTGTTTATAAAATTTTATTTTTTTAATTATTGGTAAGTACATAGTGCTTCTTCAATACGTGAAACCCAGTTTTTAAGGTTTTCAGCAATAAACTTTTTCTTAAAGTAGTTTTGACTGCATTTTGCCCGAGTATCGATAATAAGCCCAACCCTCCCACCGGATACGGTAGTATCAATGGTACCCAAAGTACTGTTCTTTATTAAAACTCGGCTTTGAGCCCCATTAAGCATTGGATATATAAACAAATCGTTTTCTTCAACTTGCAAAAGTACTGATGAGCCATCTTCGGATTCTACCAAACACTCAACCCTACCGGAGGCATTTATTAACGTACCCAAGGTTGTTAATTCCATATCCTCAAGCAACCTACTGTTTTCCTTGTTATAGGCAGTGCTTAAAGCAATATTGGGCAAAACGTTTTGATGATCAAGTTTTAGAGTAAAAATTCCGGGAGTTTTAATTAAATCAAAACAAAGCATGTAGGTGGAACTTTCTTCTTTTAGAAGTGTACTAAATCTATCTCCGCTAAAAATGACCGGTGCATTTGGCTGAGGAAGCACAAGTTCTACAGGATATAGTTTGATAGAGTTGTCCACATTATACTGGTCAAAACTGTCATTTGGGATTATTTGTCTATACAAAACTAAATTTGCAAAAGAATTGACCTCATTGGCGTCAAGTGAGGAGGTATCAACCGCCGACATAAAACCGTTTGGCGTAATTAATGTAAAGTTACTAACAAAAATTGGATAAATATTTTGGAGATTAATCGGCAACTTCTCCAGCGTTGTAGATAGCACAGGATTTAGGTAGTCAAATGAAGCGCTTGGAAATGAGGAAACAAGCAGTTGACACTCTTTTATATCAACTTTTAACTCTTTACAGGCCACATGCAATACCTCCTTAACAAAAGCCGGGTTATCGGATACATAGGGAAAGGTAAATGTTTTATACTTTTTAGAATCCCCTGTTTCAGCGGCACCATCGGGAATAAGCAAAAAAGACATTTCTGAAAATCCAACATACATGGACAGTGTGGGCATACGAAAATGATAACACGATAAACACAATCAAAAAACACCCTGGAGATAATTCCTCCGCGGGTGTTTTAAGTATTTAGCGAAATGGCCACGTCTGTTAAAGAGCGTGTCTGTCAGTGTAAGGCAGTAATGCCATGTATCTTGCTCTTTTTATAGCGTTAGACAAAAGTCTTTGATTCTTTGCGGTGCAGGAAGTAAAGTTTTTGTGTAAAATTTTACCTCTTTCTGTAACAAATCTTTTTAGAACAAGAACATCCTTGTAGTCAGGTTTTGACTTGGTCTGTGTGAAATAACAAACAGTTGCAACTTTCTTGTATTTTGGGGCATTCCTTTTTTTGGTAGTTGGTTTAGGCATTACTCAGCAGTACCTCCTGATAAAACTTTATCTAAATCAATATCATCTATACTTCCGCCATCATTATTAGTTTGTGGTTGTTCGGTTGAATCGGCTTCTTTTGGTCCTTCAGCATTTCCGGCAAAGCTTTCCTCACCGTTTCTTCTACCGGTAAGAACAATCATTTCATCAATGACGACCTCGGTCTTGTATCTTTTTTGGCCATCCTCAGAAACCCAATCTCTGGTTTGAAGTCTACCCTCAACATAGATTTTGGAACCTTTGAATAGTAATTGTCCGCAGAGTTCGGCTAATTTGTTCCATGCAACAAGATTATGAAAATCGACGACTTCTTTTTTCTGACCATCTACGTTCCACTCCCTGTTGGTAGCAAGTCCAAAACTAGCGACAGCTGTACCTTGTGGGGTATATCTTACTTCCGGATCTCTGGTTAAATTGCCTATTAATAATACTTTATTTACGCTTCTTGACATTTTTTACCTCCGGCTGATTACTTAGCATCAGCGATAACTAAATATCTAACAACCTTATCCTGCATGTTGAGTTTGGCTTTAAATTTTGGCATCTCTTCTGCGGGCATTTCAAGTTTAATAACATCGTAAAAACCTTCGGTTTCACCGTTTAGGGTATAAGCGTACTTTCTTTTACCCCAAAAATCGTCATTTAAGACTGTACCTTTAAATTTGTTTACTAAATCCTTTACTTCGTTTGAAAGGGCTCGAGCGCCTTCCTCACCTAAAGAAAGTTTTGTTATTGTCATTAGTTCGTAGTTTTTCATTGTATATACTTTCGACGTCCGCTTTGTTTTGTTGGTGTGATTATATAATCACCGTTTCATAAACTGCAAGATGTGACATTCTACAAATAATAGAAAATAAATACTTGACACATCTTTCTCGGACTTGGGAATATTAGCGTATTAGTTAAAGAAAAGCAAGATGCTATACGCTAAATCTAAATTCCACAACATCCCCGTCTTGCATCACATAATTCTTACCTTCTATTCTCACTAGACCCTTTTCTTTGGCGTTCTTCCAACCTCCAACTGCTAATAAACTATCGTAAGAAATTACTTCTGCCGAAATAAAGCCTCTTTCAAAATCTGTATGGATAACACCCGCGGCTTGCGGAGCTTTATCGCCTTTTCTAATTGTCCAAGCTCTAACTTCTTTGGGGCCGGCTGTTAAAAATGTTTGAAGCCCAAGTAAACCGTAACCTTTTTTAATAACTTGATCTAAACCGCTTTCTAAAATACCCAGCTCATTTTTGTAAGCATTTGCATCTGTTTCGTCCAAGCTACTTAACTCCGACTCTATTTTTGCACACAAATAAACCCTTTCTTTTTCTAAAGAATTGGAGTTTTGAGTAACCTTACTACTCAAATCCTGCTCACTCACATTTAAAACATAAATCATAGGTTTAATTGTCAAAAGGTTTAAATCTTTGATAAGAGGTTTATCTTCATCGGAAACTTTGACATCGATTGACAGAGTTCCCTTGTTTAAAGCTTCCAGAAGTGTTTTGTATAACTCCATTTTCTTCTGATTCTCAGGAGATTTGTTCTTTTTCATCTCACCTTCAAACCGCTCTATTCTTTTACTCAAAACCTGTAAATCAGCCAATATTAGCTCGGTGTTTATTACCTCAATATCGGTTTTTTGATCAATAGAGCCCGCTCTTATAACGTTTGCATCCTCAAAATCACGTACTACTTGAATCAATGCATCCGCTTCGCGTATATGGCTTAAAAACTGATTACCCAGCCCCTCGCCCTGTGAAGCTCCTTTCACAAGTCCTGCAATATCGTAAAACTTAACTACTGCGGGGATGATCTTTTCCGGAATCTCTCGATCCCCTTTTCTTTGCCCAAACTCTTGTTTAACAAGTTCTGCTAACTTAGCCAAACGTGGATCAGGTACATCTACAACGCCGATATTGGGCTCGATAGTGGCAAATGGGTAGTTTGCAGCTAAAGCTTGCTGACGCTTAAGAAGAGCGTTAAATAGTGTGGATTTTCCCACATTAGGTAAACCGATTATTCCTATGGATAAACTCATACGGACATTCTATCAGATTAAAAAAACTAAGACTGCTCTTTTAACTCTAACTGCTTAAGCACATTCTCAAATAAATCCAGTTTTCTGACATCCTTGGGATTAAATAAAAATGGCTGTAGCTTATTCTTAAAATTTTCAGGAATCCCTTCCGATTTAAACCTGCCTCGGACTTCCCGGATAATACCGCCCAAGGAGTTTTTCGTGGCAAAGTCAGCGTCGACAACAGCACCCTGAGAATAAAGCCAAACAATGTCATAAATATCTCTAGGTTGAGTAATCTTTCTTCGTACATAGGCTGTCATTTTTTGTACCAAAGCCTGGTTTAAATTATTTACAACAATGTTTTCTATAAAACCATATTTGTTAAGTAGCACCACTTCAACATTCTGGCCCTTCCAGAAGTCAGCATAGTCAAACTTAATCATGAGCTTTTCTTTGGTGTTTGAAGAGATTTTTAACTCACTTAACAGATTTAGAAATCTTATGTCGTAGTATGTCTTACCTTCTTTTATGTGTGCTTTTAATTCAATATCCAAACCCTCTGCTTGAAACCTGCGAACTACTTCTAAAACTAAACTACCCACCTCCTTACTAGACAACCCCAGATTGTCAAAGTCCAAGTCCTCCGAAAAACGGTTTAAATTTCTGAGTAGACGCAAGCTTGTACCACCAACAAACGACAGCTTGTTTGAATTGGGTAAGGCATACAAAGTGGAAATAAACTTTGCCTGTAAGTACTCTCTAATAACTCCCCTTCTTTTTACTACAGGCACCTGCATCTGACTTGCAAAATCAAGTATTTGATTAAAATTTGTGGCTATATTATGCATTTTCGATAACCTTTCTTACCCACTTGGGAAAATAAGTGGAGTAACTTGCTAACACATTCCTATCTAAACCAGAAACATCCACCCGGCTCTCAAGTAAATCACGAATCCGGCGGATGTAAACAAAATCAAGAAGTGCCTTTTCAGCAGATGCAATATCGTAATAAAGTCCACTTTGCGGGTCCAACACACGTGTGTATCCAAAAAACAGATTTTTAGATATTTTACCGTAAGAAAAGCTCCCCAAAGGTGTTTTAAACCCCCTAGAAGTTATTGTAGTCACGCTAGTAACACTAGAAGTAATATCGGGCGTTACTCCTGATATATTTAGTACTGACTCAAGACTAACATAGGACGGTACATACAACTTATTTGCAAGTACAAACTCATCTATTTTAGCATCGGGGTACGCATAATAACCCCTTTTAATACCAATCAGATCCCCACGCCTTTTCATCCTGTAAAGCTGGGTGTTAATTTGGTTTTCAGGTTCTTTAGAAAATGACTTTACAACATCGATCCTTGAAAATACGGGAGTCTTAATTTTTGAACGCAATTCTCGATCTGTCATTAATGGTTAATATACATTAAAGTATATTAAGTGTCAACAGGATAGATTATGATTTCCTAATTCATCACCAAAGCACAATAGAAAAATAGCTTGTAGTCTCTACTGAGTTATTCCCCACCATCTCACCTGAATTTGTATGCTCCAACACCCCCATAGTATCGGTACCGGATTCGCGCATTGCCATTAATAGCGTCACAATCGACGAGGAGCTATCCAAATATTTACTATCCATCTCAAGTAGTTGTGGATAATTAAAATCAGTTAAGGACTGTAAAGTAAGATTATCGTTTTCCTGAGCCTGTTGATTATTTAAACCATGTGAAAAATCTACTGATGCCACAAGCACTGTATCTTTACCCAAATAGTCTTGCAACCCACCAACAAAAGTCTCTAGTTCCTTCTGGGACATATAACCGCTTAATAAAACTGGAACAACTTCAGTATTTGGAAGATAGTATTTAACATAAGGCATAAGACCCGACACCGCATGATCTTCCGCCATCACAGAATCATCCACTTTGACATAGTTTTTATCCACAAGATCTAAAATAGTTTGGGAATCAGGATTCACTATGCCAAAAGGCGTCTGCCAACCATAAGTGCTTGTTAACACCTTAAACCCACCCACTTCGTTATGATTAGGCCCCATAATTATTAAAGTCTTAGGCTGTTGCCTCTTTAACTTCTCAAAAAAATCCGAAATTAGAAAGCCGGCAAACAAATGGTGGGGCACAACACCTCCGGAAATATGAGAGCCAAAAGAGTCATTTTTTTGATCTGCTTGGGACACTCCGAGATAAAAGGCGCTAGGGTCAAAATATTTTAGGGGATGAACTTCGACAGGTAATCCGTTGCGAGTCTTATTTAATAAAAAGATAATGAATACAGCAAATGCAATTGTTATCAACGGTAAAGTTCTACGCATTATTTGCATTACTTGAGGGTGTTCTTGCGTTTAAATACCTGACTTAACTTTTCTTTAATCTTACTAAAGCTTACACCGCGTCTGTTAAGAATAACAAGAGGTACTACTATCACACCAATTACCACAAGAAGGCCCACCAGCAACCAAGTACTTATAGTAGAAGCCTGCTTTGCGTACGTTACAGCCGCCTGCTTGGGAGCCTTCCATGGGATAAGTTCTGACTCCTTAGTAACTTTGAGAATCTGAGTACCGGATCTCCCGTAAATTTCAGGGGCATACATAAGAGAAGCTGTAGCAGGAGGTACGATAAAAGTACCTTCACTAACAACACGTGCTTTGTATGTATAGGTACGATTCCCCGATGCAATCTTATACAAAGACAGAACTATGCCGTTTTCCGTAATTTCTCGATCAGTCACGTCACGAGAGTAGTAATAACTGCTGGAAATACTGCCGTACTGCTCGTTTTTAAAAGTCTGGTTAATAGGCACAAGCCCCGAAGGTAATTCGTCCTTAATAACACCGTAATACTCATCTGCTTTAAGCCCGCTTACGGTAAGTGTAACTAACGCAGTATCCCCTACCCCCAAAGAATACTGAGAACCTTTTTCATTAATATAATCACGCGTAACAGTCAAACCATTAGCCTTTGCAGAAGCGTTTCTATCAGTATTAAACTCATTAATCACCAAAGTTGAATACAATTGACCATCTCCTGTTGTTGTAAGGGCAAGCTGAGAACCAGCATCTTTAATAGCTGTAATAGGTACAACAATATCTTGAATAATTTTAGTGGAAGCAGTTACGGAGCCTTGAGCAATCTGTGTTCCGTCTAAAAGAACGGTGTATGTGTAATTTGGAGTTAGCTCGTTTCCGGTATCAGCTAAATCAACCAACGCACGAATAACCTGTGAGGTCGCAAAGGTGTTGGACCAATAATTTGATTGACGTGTACGGGTTAAATATCTAGCGCCCTTTGCCGCTAAGTCTCTATCACCGTTTGCCAGTAAAATTGTGCGAATAGCGAGAGCCGTTGAAGCGTCATTTGACCCAAAGTTTGCCTTAACGCCATTCTTCCAAAACAAAGCGTCCCCCTGAGTTTGAGCAAGCGATATAAGTAAATCTAACCCATTGCTTTGCGAGTTTTTATCACCATTTAAATAATTAGTCATAACTGCAAGGGACAGTATATCGGGAGTAGTATTTGTTAAATCAGGAATCTTTGTTACCTTGTCCTTTGCGCCAAGTAGGGTTAAACCATAGTTTTTTGCAATCTTTTCCTCTTTAGAGTAATAAGCTACCCTCCTTAAATCATCGTTATAGTAATTTTCTTGTTCAAAATACCTCTTTGCTTTAGACAAAAGATCGGGATCAACTCGGACACCTGCTTTTTGAGCTTCTAATAAATATTCCACTACATACGCGGTTATAAAGGGATCAGAATTTCCGGAAGACCACCAAGACCATCCCCCATCGCTATGCTGCATGTTTGTTAGTCTAGTAAGACTTTTTGCAATAATATCGTTTACGTCTTTATCCTTTAGCGCATCAGCAAATAATGTCGGGTGAGTTTTTGCGATAACTGCAGGCACAAATCTGCTAGTTGTTTGTTCAACACAGCCATAAGGATATTGAATGAGATATCTCATAGCTGAGGGAAGTGTTCCAATTAAAGTAGAGGATAATGACAAGGTTACAGAAGACTTATCTTTATTCGCATCTACTACCAAATCCACAAGGTAAGTCTTCTCACCCTCCCCTGTTTCAGCTCGTGTTTCTTCAAACCCAAAGTCTTTTACAGAAATTTCCTGAGTGACCACGTCGGCTAAATTACTGCCATCGGTAGATTTTGCAGAAAATATCAATTTGGCATGTTCGGTTTCTTTTGTGGGTTTAATTTTCCAAAACACCTGTTCCATTCTGCTGGATTCAAGCAAGACATTCGAACGCTTAGCAGAATCAACTTCTCCCGAGTCAAACTCCAAAGAAATATCAAATTTATGATCATTTTGAGTAAAATTCTGTACCAAAGCAGAGACAAAAAGAGTATCTCCCAGACGCAAGATATTTGGAAGCACCGGTCTTACAATCACATCTTTTGAAACAACGATCTCGTCGGTTGTTTGACCTACTTGGGTTGTTAAAGTAGAACCAACAGCGGCTAAAGTCCAAGTAGTAAGATTATCCGGTAATGTGAAGCTGACTTTAGCTCTGCCGTTAGAGTCCGTATGTAGTGAAGGATTCCAGTAGGCCGTATCCCTAAACACGTTTCTATCAACTCCTTTTTCATTATGAACCCAAACCCCGTCAGCAAAGAAAGTATGATAAGTCTCAACCTCTAGATTATAAACAGAGTACTTACCTCTTTGCCATTCAATTGAATCAACTAAGACTTCATTTCCCTGAAAGTCAGTAAGCTTATCACCCGACTGGATACTTCCCGCCTCAACCCAATTCCCATTTACTCTTAAAATATGATTAGGTGTAATCTTAAGTGAACCATTAATAATTATAAAACCATCGGCCTCCGCCTTATGGGTGGAAACAACCTTTGCCTTTATGTTAGCGGAATTATCCTCAGTACGAGTTAACACATAGTCACCTTCTTTTATATCCTTGATCGCTGTTAAACCCCCGGGGGTTAATACTTTAGTATCCCCCGCAAAACAACCGCCACCTTCGGCATTATTAACCATAATACCCTCCAAGGAATGCGCTGCTTCAGTAGAATCCCCTCTTTCAAACCAAAAAGTATCAAAAATATTTCCCAACCTGTTATCAGAAAGTTCAAAAATCGCTTTGTCAACCGCCCAAAGTGCCACATCGGCAGAAAGAGGATTTCCGCCAACATCTGTGGTTAACACATTAACAGTAGCGGTTTCTCCCGGCCCATATAATTTACTATCGGGGGTAATTGTGACAACAAGCTTTTTACCCTCAGCCGAAACGGGTATCTCTATGCTGTTTGAATTAAGACTGTAATCAGAAAAGCTAGACACTTTTGCATAAATATTAGGAATATCCGTTTCCACAAGGGGGATATTAACGGTTCCATTCTTGCCGGTTAAATGAACAATTTGGAATCTATTTACTCTTCCTCGCTCCAACGACAAAAACACATCTCGATCAGGAATAGAGGAATATATATCAAGTTGCACCGTATCACTTGGTTTGTATTTTTGCTTATCCAAAGAAAGTGAGAGGTCGCTTGCGCCGTCAAAAGTATAATAAGGCTGGTCTTTGGTACTAATATAGGTATAAAACTCCTTAGCAATCAAATTTTCCCGTGAATCTGTCCCTTCAACGGTTATTGTGTATGAACCTACCTTTGTTGGGGTGAAAGTTAAATCAGCATTACCCTGAGAGTCTGTTTTAGCGTTTATTAAAGGTAAATCCTCCTCCTCTTTGCGGTAAGAAAGATACTTTTCGGTTTTCTCTTGATATGGAATCCACGTCACTCTATGAATTTTTGCAGTTAGAGAAGTGTTGCCGACTTTTGTGCTATCTCTATAAGGAACAAGAGTTATCGGCAAAGTAACCGGAGAATTAACCTTACCCCCATAGGTGTAGTCCCTTCGATAAATACCATATTCTCCAGCCAAAACCAACATATTGCGTTTTGCAAAAGAAGGTGTAACAGATCCGTCATCCAAGGTGGCTTCGATGGAAAATACCTGGGATTTCCCTTTATTGAATGCCATCTTGGTATCAACATCTATTTCAATTTCCCCTTTTGCATCAAGATTAGCAGAACCTTCGAGTACCTTATTTCCCCAATAACCATAACCGTACATGTAATCCCCATTTATGTCACCAAAGTAAGTTTGTTGATCCATTAAGTATTGATACTCATAATAATCCGACGCATATATCGAGTACTTAACACTCTGCCCTACTAACGGCTGACCTGAAAAATAATTGCCGCGTATTGTAAAGGAAGATTTGTCTCCGGCGATAAAATCTGTTTTAGGAGTTGAGATATCGATTGTGAACTCAGGCTTAGTAAAGTATTCAACAGAGAAGGAAGCCGTGTTTGATACCCAATCGTAACTGCCATAATAGCCGCCCTGTGATGACTGTGGCTTAGAAGGAACTTTAATTTCCACAGTGTAATATCCTACTTTGGCAGTTTCTGGCAGGGTATATTCGCCACTGACAGTGCCGTCCGAAGAAATGGGATATGTCTTTTCAAAAGCATCGGGATTCTCTGTGGAATCCTCATAATAATAACCGTTATATATCTTAACAACAGCCACCCCACCAGGTATAGAGTACCGAGCATCATCGTCGTCACGCAACACAGATTTAAAGTACACTGTGTCCCCCGGCTCGTACAAAGGCCTGTCTGTAAAAATAAAGTATCTTGTAATATCACTTTTTTCTTGAAAAGCTTTATAAGAGTAGTAACCGGTGTTTAAGTACCTTAGGTTTATTGGCACAATGGCAAAATCACTGCCACGTTCCACTACTGCAATATCGGCACTGGCTGTTATTTTACCCTTAGCAATACC
>CAYRWK010000015.1:16487-18193 GCA_964427965.1 uncultured Candidatus Saccharibacteria bacterium
AGTAAGTACTGGTATCAAGCGGTGAATTAATAGTGGTAACATATGTAAAATCTTTTGTGTCCGGACTTTCTTTAGTTTGTTTACCGTCAGCGTCATGTATTAAATAGTTAAGTAAAGCCTCTTTATCAGCCCTATACACGGCAATTTCTACACTTCCCGAAAGCTTATACCCACCTATTTGTACTGCAGGAGCATCCGTTGAAGCAAGGGATATAACTCCCCCACTACTATACTTTGAGTCACCGCCATAAATATAAATTTGGGGACTTACATTGGGCCTATACCCAGACAATAACCCTAATACTTGAGGGCTATTTTTATTAAGAGACAATTTTTCTGCAAAATAATAAGCATTTACCGAGCCCAGGGTAAGAGTTAATAACGACAAACCTACCAAACCTACAAAGGTTGAGTTAGAAACAAGTTTCGCAAGTCTATAAACAAGAAGATTGCTATTAGGCATAGTACTTAAATTAGTATACAAAACTACAACATGGTCTACAATAGTTATCCTGTTAACAGGAACTCATCATACTGGCTGGGTAAGATTTGGGGCAGGCTAGCTTGGGTACTGGGTCTAATTTTTCCGAGACTTCCTCGTAGCCACTTGATCAGCACAATTCAATGTTGCTATTGAATAATATCTCTGCTATCATGCGTATATCACGATGACTGGATAGGCTTAAGGTTTCGACCGAACGCTGATGCCAGTTTTATTTTTTTTCTAAACTCTCTCTTAGCCAATCCAGTTTCCACCCTAAAGACTTAACACCGAGGTTTATGTTTTGACTATCGATAAAAGCATAGTTATTTTTCATGCAAACATTCTACTCCAGGTTTAAAGGGTTTTAAATAGTAGAAAACCTATAAACACATAATGGTAAACTCATACTATGAAAAAATACAAAAAAATACCAATATTAAAGACCGAGTATGAAGAAAGGGATTTCTGGTCTACTCACGACAGCACTGATTATGTTGACTGGTCCAAGGCTGTACACATAGATTTTCCCAACCTAAAACCCACTACCGAAACAATATCCCTAAGGATGCCCGCACATCTGCTTGCAAGAATAAAAATATTTGCAAATGCAAAAGATGTCCCCTACCAATCCCTGATGAAGGTGTATCTAGCAGACAGAGTAAGAGATGGGATGGATTGCAACAAGTAGCAAAATCCACTACCATTAGCTTAATGCCTAAAGTTAAACCGTTTTTATATATTTTCTTTTTCACACTTTTTAGTGCATTCTTCATCTTTATAAGCTCATCGATCAACCCAAATCAAGCTTACGCCGCAGATATCACCGCTCCGGTAACCACCTACACCAAAACACCCTCCCTACCCGATGGAAAAAACGGCTGGTACACATCGGTTGTTAGATTTGACTTATCATCAAGCGATCTTGAAAGTGGTGTAAGAGAGATAAATCACCGAATAGATAGCGAGCCTTGGGAAACAGTGTATTTTAATAACTCCGTAAACCTTGCACAAAACCCATCGTTTGAAGAAGGATTAAGCTCGTGGGAAGCCACGTTACAAGATGCCGATACCACATACGAGCAAGATGGCACCGATTACGCCCCGTCATACCCAAACGCCTCAGCAAAAATTGCTTCTACGGGTACAGTCTGGCACGGATTAAATAACAAAACCGCTTTTGCAGTTGCCACGCCACTTAGCAACATGACCGCCTCCATTTATA
>CAYRWK010000016.1:0-18165 GCA_964427965.1 uncultured Candidatus Saccharibacteria bacterium
CGTTCTTTTTCTTCTACCGAAAGTCTTTCTAATGGAATCCCGGTCGCCCTTGATACAACTTTTACAACCGCATCTTCGCCAACCACCGGCACTTCTTCCAGCTTGGTTTTTGTCCAAATTTCCATTAGCTCACTCTGAACTTTTTCCAAATCAACAATTTCTGCTTCAAGTTTTTTCTTAGCCTCGGCATCAGTTTCATTGTGTAACTTTGCTTTAGCGGTAACCAGCTTTTCTTGAACTTGTTTTAAAGTCTCAGGCTCTTTAACTTGAGAAAGTCTCACAAGTGCTGAAGCCTCGTCTATCAAATCAATGGCTTTATCTGGCAAAAACCTATCACTAATATATCTATCTGACATTTTAACGGCAGAAAGTATCGCTTCATCAGAAATCGTTACCTGATGGTGTTTTTCGTAACGGTCGCGCAATCCTTTTAATATTTCTACGGTATCTTCGGCGGAGGGTTCGTTTACCATAATGGGTTGAAATCTACGTTCTAAGGCCGCATCTTTTTCAATATGCCTGCGGTATTCATCAATAGTGGTTGCTCCAACCATTTGGAGTTCACCTCTGGCAAGAGCCGGTTTTAAAATATTTGCCGCATCCATAGCACCTTCCGCACTACCCGCACCAACAACAGTATGTAGCTCATCCATGAATAAAATTATTTGACCGGCGGCGGCAACAACTTCTTCGATAATATCTTTAAGACGACTTTCAAACATGCCTCTGTGGGAAGTTCCTGCAATAATTGATGCTAAATCTAAAGCAAATACTCGTTTACCACGCAAGGGCTCGGGTACCTGGCCTGCAACTATTTTTTGGGCTAAACCCTCAGCAATAGCGGTTTTTCCAACACCGGGATCGCCAATTAATACGGGATTATTTTTTGTTCTTCTGGAAAGAATGTGTATTACGCGTTCAATTTCATCTTTTCTACCAATAACGGGATCCAACTTACCGTCTTTTGCAAGTTTTGTTAAATCTCTTCCAAATTTATCAAGTTTGGAGGTTCCCTGAGCTTCTTTCATAAGCTCGTTGTGACAAACTTCACACAAAGCTAGATAAACTTGTTTACCATCCACAATTTTTTGAGTTGTAATTACGGCAGGTCGTTGGCCGCATCTTTGACAAATTACCATTTTTTTATGTTAACTTTTTTTTAGCACTTAGTCAATACGAGTGCTATCTATAAGTTAATGCTCCCACACATCGCCAACAAAAGGATCACTTTTTACCGGCACTTTCTTCAAAATTAGTTCACCCGCACGTATCATTTCTGCTTGTTGTATCTTTGCCCAATCTTCCGCCTGATCGTTTCTAACTTCGCACACAACCTCATCATGTACCGTGTGTGTAACTGCGCCGTCTACACCTTCTTTTTTAAGTCTGTCGTGCAAAAACACCAGTGCGTATTTTGTGACGTCAGCATTTGTTCCTTGAATCGGGTGGTTTTTTGCCTCTCTTTGAATTTGACCAATCTTCTTTTTATACTCAGGATCGGATCTTTCGGGAATATGGTACCAACGTTTTCTACCGGCCGGTGTCATGCTCCAACCTCGCTTCACAGCATTTTCTGCCAATTTTGACAAGTAATCACGAACACTGGGGTAACTTTCAAAATACTTTTCCAAATATTCTTTACCTTGTTCTGGGGTAACTCCAATTTGTCTAGCCAAACTTCCCGGACCCATACCGTACATCAAGCCAAAATTAATAACTTTTGCCGCTTGTCGTAACTCCGGGTACAGCTTCTTAAAGTCTTTGGAGTATTCCTTACCAAACATTAATGCCGCAGTGTACGAGTGAACATCTAAATCATCTTTTAAAGCTTGAATGAATTTTGCATCGCCCGACTGATCGGCTAAGATACGCATTTCCATAGAAGAATAGTCTGTTGTAACTAGTTTGTAACCAGGCTCTGGCGTAAAACAGGACCTAAATGGGGCTTCTTCAGACTGTCTGGGAATTTGTTGCAAGTTTGGGTTTGCACAAGCAAATCTACCTGTTGCGGCCCCAAGTTGAATAAAGTCCGGATGAAGTCTTCCTGTCACGGGATTTATTTTTTCTAACAAAGTCTCACCAAAGGCTGAAATCAATTTTTCATAACCCCGATAATCTCTTAAGACCTTAGCAATAGGGTTATCCAAAGTTGCCAAAATGGCGTCGCCGGTAGATGGCACGTTTAACCCAAGTTTGTTGTTTAATAAATCCATTAGTTGAGAGTTGCTGTTCATGTTTATCGCGTCTGACATATTCCCAAATAAATCTGACTGACTCATCACGTAATAGGGTCTGATCATCTCTTGAAACTGCTTAGCAAAGTCGTCGCGCTTAATCTGAAGCCTTTGGATAATCTCACGCCACTTTCCGGCTTGAATAAAAATACCTTTAAGCTCCATTTCAGCGACAACTCGAGTTACTGCAAATTCAAGCTTGGCGATATTTACCAAACCTTCCTGTTGAAGCCTTTTCATTTGTTGTTCAAAAATTGGAAACAGAACAAGTGTATCCAAAGCCGAATATCTAAGTTGATCTTCAGTAATCTTCCCACCTGCAAAAGTGACAAAAGTTTCTCTAACATCTTTTTTTAACTCAAAGTTTAAATATTGAAAAACAAGCTCTTTTAACGAAGATGATTTACCTCTAAGCCCCGCGGTTAGTACAGACTCAGTTAGCATCGTATCGTAAATATTTATTACTTCCGCTCCGGTTTGCTTTTTTATAAACTGATAGTCAAACTTACCGTTATGCAAAAGCTTTAGTATTTTTGGGTTTTCAAATATCTCTTTATATAAAGAGTATTCTTTAAATGGAATCTTTCTGGCGTCAAAAATATAGCTTTTTTCGGGAGTGCCGATTTGAACTAAAAGCAAAGTGTTTGTATATGGGTCAAAACCTGTGCTTTCTATATCAACCCCTAGGATTTTTTCTTTTGCCAAAGCCTCCAAAGCCTTCTCCATTTTGGCCGGAGTATCCACAAATTCATAAATAGGTTTTGCGGGATCGAACTTTAATTCCACAAGTGTATGATAACAATTTTTAGAGTTTTTAATAGGGGTGTTTTATACCTGTCAAGAATCAATTATCTATTGATATTAGAATATTATATATTGTTACTTTAACTAATTTGTATTTAAATAAAGTGGGTGATGGGCATACCAGGTCGGCGTGCCGATCCAAGAAATTGGTACGGAGAGTTCGATTCTCTCTATGTCCACCACCCGAATATCTTATTGCTTGATTAAAAACATTGTTGAGATAAAATGTTATCAGCTTATCGGGCAGCAATGCAGAAACCCACCTTCACGGTGGGTTTCTTTGTTAGTGTGACATCGTTTATTAATCTTCAAGGTTTTTATTACTTGAACATATTTTTAAAAATGATAAACTACTACTAATTCTTGGATCGGCATACTAAAACCCACCTTCACGGTGGGTTTCTTTGTTGCTAAAGGAGTTATAACTTTTCAATGAGTAAAGTTCTTACGGTCGTACTATCAGCCTTACCTTTTGTCTCACGCATCACCTGACCTATCAAAAACTCAAGCGCTACCACTTTACCTTTTTTATAGTCGTCAACGGACTTTTGGTTGGCAGAAATTACTTTACCTACTGCTTCTTCCAAAACACCAGAGTCAGAGATTTTATCACTATCGCTTGCAAGACTGGCTTTAATTTCATCAACCGACAAACTCTGGAGCTCCTTTTTATTAACCAAGGCATTTCCAACCTTTACGGCATCCAACCCATCAGAAACTAATTTTTCAAATTTTCCAAAAAGATCTTGCATCAAACCACCCGACAATACTTCCGAAGCAGATTCAGATAAGCCAAGTTTTACTAAACGAGCCTTACGTTCCCACGGAAGTTCTGTAATTTTGACTTTTAACTCATCAAAATACTTTTGATCAAAATGCATTGGCGGAATATCGGGCTCAGGAAAATACCTATAATCGTGAGCTTCTTCTTTGGATCTCTGGGGAACAGTAGTGTTGTGAGCTTCATCCCAACCGCGGTTTTCCTGCAAAACATTCCCTCCTTTTTCCAATATCTCACGCTGGCGTTTGATTTCAACCTTAACCGCGCGCTCCATAAACCTAAAAGAATTAATATTTTTGACCTCAACTTTGTACTTAGCCAACTCATTTTTAGCTTCCATTTCGGCCGTTCTTAAAGAGATATTGGCTTCTAAGCGCATCTGACCTTTTTCCATATCTACATCGCCAATTTTTAAATACCTAACAACATCTTGCACTTGCTTGCAAAAGTCCACAGCGTCTTCTGTGTTTGTAAAACTGGGAGTGGTCACAATTTCAACCAAAGGCATGCCTGACTTGTTAAAGTCGATCAATGTTTTATCACCTTCATGAAAAGATTTGGCGGTGTCCTCTTCCAAATGAATTCTTTCTATCTCCAAACGCTTGCCTGACTTTAAGTCTAGATACCCACCTAAACATAACGGCTGTTTATACTGGCTAATCTGATAGCCCTTTGGTAAATCAGGATAAAAGTAGTGTTTACGATCAAAGCGCGAATCAGGATTAAGCGTGCAATGAAGAGCAAGCCCAAGTAGCTGAGTTTTTTGTATCGCCTCAAAGTTAGGAACAGGTAAAGCTCCTGGAAGACCTAAACACACCGGACAAGTATGCGTATTTGGCTCGGCGTCGTAAATATCTGAGGAACAGCCGCAAAACATACCTGTTTTGGTATTTAAGTGCAGATGCACCTCAAGACCCAAGGTCAGCTTGTATTCACCTAATAAATCTTTTTCATCCATATTTTTATAATCTAACCTTTAAAACCTCCAACCCTTTTTTCAAATTATCAATAGCCCCAATTAACACATAGTAAGGAGGCTCGTAGCCTGCTTCATGTGCAAGTGAGTTTCTAATTTTATGTGCTTCCCAAATTTTATTGTAAACAATTTGATCAAATTTAGGCTGAGCATTTTTTAGCCTGTCTCCCATTGTTTCTCCGGATACAATATCCTTTAATGCAGCGTCTAATGCCCTATCTGCTGTCATCACAGCCTGCTTTAACTGGCTGGGCGACTTAGAAATAAGAGCCTGCTTTACACTTTCCCAATCTTTTTTAATAATATTTTCAGTTGAAGAAGAAACCGAACCTCTTTTTCCGGCTCCCCCACCAAATAATAATTTTTTAATAAGTTCTGCAAACATAAGTGCTCCTTGTTATTCCTTTAAATCAGGCAATTTTCTACTAAAATCTGTATTTTTCTCAAAAATATTAACGGCTTCAACCAATTTTCTTTCTGAAAATTGTGGACCCATTAAGTTAACGCCAATAGGCAGTCCGTTGCTAAATCCCCCGTTAAACGAAATCCCAGGTATTCCCGCAATAGAACTTGGTTCAGCAAGTACGTCCATAATTTCACCAAACATTGGGGATTTTGATGCTTCACCAAATTTTAGAGCGACGCATGGCATAGTTGGTCCAATTATTAAATCTACTTGTTCAAAAGCTTTGGCAAAATCGTCAACAATCAGCGTTCTCACTTTTTGAGCTTTGGAATAATAGGCATCGTAGTAACCGGCACTTAATGTGTAAGCTCCAAGCATCATTCTTTTTTTAGCTTCAAAACCAAAAGCAGTACGATCTTGACCGTATCTAACACCTGTAAACCTTGCAAGATTTGATGAGACCTCCGATCGCTGAATAACTGTGTAATCTGCAATTGAATACTTTGGATCAAGTAAATCCATATCAATAATTTCTGCTCCAAGTTCTTTAAATTTAGCAATAGCGCCTTCCGAAGCCTTTTTAACATCGGCCTCAAGATTAATTTCAAAGTATGATTTAGGACGACCAATCTTTAGTCCTTTTATACTGGTTGGTAAGTTTGTAAAGTAGTCTTCAACCGGTTTTGGTGAAGAAGTGGCATCAAACGGGTCTTTGCCGGCAATAATGCTTAATACATAACCTCCGTCCTCTACTGTCTTTGTGATAGGCCCAGGTGAGTCGGTCGAAGAACACATGGCTATTAATCCATACCTGGAAACACGACCATATGTTGGTTTTACTCCAACAACGCCACACCAAGCAGCCGGTCCTCTAATGCTTCCGGCTGTTTCACTTCCGGTTACAAAAATACACATATTCGCTGAAACTGCCGCCGCAGAACCGGCCGATGATCCGCCGGGGATTCTGGTGCAATCCCATGGGTTAGTTGTTTGTTGAAAATCAGAGGTTTCTCCGGATGAACCATGAGCAAAGGCATCCATGTTGGTTTTGCCGAGCATAACAGCTCCTGCATCTTTTAATTTCTGAGATACGGTTGATTCGTATGGCGGAATATAGCCTTTTAATACGTTGGATGCAGCTGTAGTTTCAATTCCTTTTGTATTAAAGTTGTCTTTACAAGCGTAAGGAATGCCAAGTAGCGGGTATTTTGCAAAGGCGCTAGCTCCTTCTGATTTTATTAATTCGTCTGCTTTTTTGGCAGAAGTTAAAGCCCCTTCCTTGTTAACCAGTAAAAAAGCTTTGATCTTTCCATCATATTTTTCTATTTGAGAAAGACAGGCCGCGGTTAATTCAACACTTGTAAAACTACCGGATTTTAACCCGTCTATTGCTTCAATAATACTTAGTTCATTTAATTTTTTTGATGCTAAAGTTGTCATTTTCTATCAAAAACCGCCTTGGTTACAAATAATCCTCTAATAACCTCTTTTGCGTTTTGTAAAGCTTCTTTTTGAGTTAAGGTTGCGGTGTTATCGGGACTTTTTTGAAACACGTTAGTCAAACCTGTAATCTGGTACGTTTCGGATATATTTTCTGTATCAAGCTCTTTTAATACGTCAACCACTTTCATGGTATCGGATAATATTTCGGAGAATTTTTCAACTTCTTGTTCGGTTAACGCAAGATTTGAAAGCTGGGCTATTTTTTTAACTTGTTCTTTTGAGATGGTTGCTGTACTCATAAACTAGATGAATAGTATCACATTTCAGTGAGGCGTTTAATTCTTTCTTGTATAGGAGGATGGGTGTCATAAAGACTTGGACCGGATTTAAATCCCTGGTTAATTACATCGTGTCGAATAGGGTCAACTATATATAAGGAAGCGGTTGCTCTGTTTGCTACTTCTAAAATACCTGTGTCCATTGAAAGCTTTTGTAAAGCATCGGCTAAACCTTTTGGATATCTTGTCATAAGTGCCGCAGACGCATCGGCCATATATTCTCTTGACCTACTTAAAGCAAGCTGAAGTAGTTTTGCAAATATTGGGCTTAAAAGTAACAAAATTATTCCAATTAAAAATACGATTCCAGAGCCACTTGAGCTTTTACGTCCTCTTCCCCTTAAGAAAAATCCTCTGGTAAACCAATCTGATAAAAGCAAGATGGATCCGACTAAGACACTAACTAAAGTCATTAGTCTAATATCATAGTTTTGAATATGGCTCATCTCATGAGCAATCACCCCCTCTAATTCTCTTTTTTCTAGTTTATTTACAATGCCTGTGGTAAAACAAAGGGTGGCGTGTTTTGGATCTCTCCCCGTTGCAAAAGCATTCATTGCCGTATCTTCAATAAGATATATTTTTGGTTTGGGAAGGCCGGATGCAATACACATGTTATCAACTAGATTATGAAGTTCCGGCGCTCCTGGATAGGTTACTTCTACGGCTCCTGAAATTCCCAAAACAATCTTGTCACAAAAGTAGTAGCTAATAAAACTTGAAATGCCTGAAAAGATTAATGCTAATCCCACAAAGGCAGTGCCGCTTCCTTCAAAAAAATATTCACCAATAAACCAACCGAGAAATGTGACTACAAGGATGAATATGGCTACTACAACGAAGGTTTCTCTTTTGTTTTTGTCGATGTAGTTATATGGAGTTGCCATGTGGTTATTTTAGCACGCAACTGAAACTACAAACCTATAGTATGATATAATCGGGGCACAAATCTAATCCCGGAGGATAAAAATGTTAAAAACTTTCGCAGTATTGTTCTGGCCACTCATGTGGCTGAAGGATAGAGCTTTCTCTATCCGAGACATCAAAAAGGAGCAAGGGCAATGGATCGTGGCCCCCTGGAGCCTTTACGGAACCCCAGTTTCAATTATAGTTATGGGGATTGTTGCAGTGCTGTGGGTTAATTTTGAGGAGCCGCTCACACTTCTCCCAAACATCCTTATCACAATAGTTTTCTACGTGGTAGGAATGTATTGTGAAAGGCAAAACTACGTAGCAGTCGGAAGTGTTGAGAAATTACGTAAGATGGCAGATCCTGATAACACAATTTTGGGCGAGTTCGTCCCCTTCGTGTTAATTCAATCAGTCATCGTTATGATTCTAGTGCTTCTCTGGATTTAACCTGCCCGGGAAGACGGGGTATCACCCATACCCCGTCTTCTCTGTTTTAAAAAGTAAAAACTAGAACTCCACCTTCACAGCCTCGCGTTCCTCAGCCTTAGCCTCAAAAAAAGCCTCAGCCTTAAATCCAAACATTCCACCAATTAAATTGCTTGGAAATACCACAAGCTTTGAGTTAAAGTCTCTAACCACTGCGTTATAAAACTGTCTTGAGTAAGAAACTTTATCTTCTGTATCACTTAACTGATTTTGAAGATTAATAAAACCCTCCTGAGCCTTAAGTTCGGGATAAGCTTCGGCTACAGCAAACAAAGTCTTTAAAGCACCTGTTAACTGATTATCAGCATCCCCGGCCTCGGTTGGGGTTTTAGCATTCATCAAGGCTGATCTTGCTTCAGTCACCTTCTCAAAAACTTCTTTCTCATGAGAAGCATATCCTTTTACAGTTGACACAAGATTTGGGATCAAATCAACTCTTCTTTTAAGTTGAATATCAATCTGACTCCAAGCCTCCTTAATTTTTACCTTTAACGAAGCAAAAGAGTTATAAACAAATACAAAATACAAAACTACAAGTGCAAGTACTACTAAAATTATAGTAATCATAATATCTCCTCAAATTTATTGACTAAGATAAATATACTATTTTTGATGAAGAAAACAATTAGGTAAGGCCAACAGATCTTCCAAAGATAAAGTATTTATAATATCCTTCCTCTCACAAAAACCGCGTCTTGCTACATCCAGACCATATTTCATAAAATTTAGACTTGCTGTATCGTGAGCATCGCTATTAATTATTAACCTAATCCCCCGTTTTCGTGCCTCATAAACCAAGTCTTCGGTCAAATCCAATCTATTGGGTTGTGAATTAATTTCTAACATCTTGTTATGTTTAAGGCAGGCATCTAACACTTTAGTCCAATCGGCATCAACAGGCTCGCGCTCATTAATTAAACGCCCCGTAGGATGGCCTATTATCGTGACGTAAGGGTTTTCAATAGCTTTTATTAATCTTTCGGTAATAAGCTCACGAGGTTGATTAAACGAAGTGTGAATAGAAGCAACCACGTAATCCAGCTTAGCTAGCACTTCATCAGGCAAAGCCAAGGTACAATCAGCCAAGATATTAACCTCATATCCAAAAAACACTCTAATATCTTTTTGAGCTTGATCCAGTGCCTCAATGTTTTTTCGCTGACGGTCAATTAGCTCATTAACCTCCTCAAATCCCCTGCTGAGCACACTTGGGGCATGGTCAGTTATACCAATATATTGATATCCAAGTTCTTTTCCTGCATTAACCATCTCAGAAAGAGTATTTAGCCCGTCCGAGGCAATAGTATGGCAGTGTAAATCCCCCTTAATATCATCATGTTTAACAAGCTTTGGTAACTTTCCCTCTATAGCTAAATTTATCTCATCTTTGCCTTGGCGAAGTTCCGGTGGAAAACAAGGTAAGTGTAGATATTTATAAAACTCTTCTTCTGTAGCAAAGGTTTGGAGTTTACCCTTGTGTTTAATGCCGTATTCAGAAAGGGACATGCCGTTTTCTAAAGCGTATGTTCTTAGCTCAATATTATGCTGTTTATTACCTGTGGAATATTGAACGAATGATCCAAAGTCTTCTTTTGTGGCAACACGCACATCAACCTGAACTCCCGTTGTTAAATCAACTGTTACTTTTTTATCGCCTTGGACAACAACCTCGGAAATTTCAGGGAATTTTAAAAAATGATTGATTAACTCATCCCCATCTTCATACACTGCCACAATATCCAAATCCCCTACGGTTGGTTGACGCCTGCGCAATGACCCAAGAGCTATAACATCCCCAACACCCGGAAGTCTTTTTATATATTCACAAATCCGATCCGCAACATCCTCCGCAGTAATCAATAGCATTCTTTGTTTAACATTTTTATTAAGCTTTGCCTCGCTAATTGCATCTAAAATATCTTTTTCCGACTTCTCACCAAAACCCTCAAGCTCTCTAATCTTGCCTTGCTCTGCAAACTCTTTTAATTTTTCTACAGCTTCCTCACGCTTTGTCAGATGAAAGGCAGTTGCCAGTTTAAAAGCTTTTTTAGCCCCAATCCCACGAATACCAATTAAACCAAACATCCCATCCGGCAAACCTTGTTTGGTAAGTTTAAACTCTTTAACATCTCCTGTAGTAAAAAGTTCTTCTAAATGTTGGGATAATCCCCCGCCAACTCCTGGAATTTCCTGCAATCTTCCTGCCTGCCACATGTCAAAAACACTTGAGGTTAAGGCCTCCATAGAAGCAATAGCGTTTTGATAAGCTCTGATTTTAAACTTATTGAAATCCTTAACTTCCATAGCGGCTAGGATTTCTTTAAGAATTTGTGTAACCTCTTTGTTACCAAGCCTAAACTTTTCTACCATATAAATATTATACATAAAATTGTAGTGACTTATTGCTAAGAACAGCTTTTTATAGTACATTTCAGTTAAATTTCATGGTACCCTACAAATTGTTTTAGGGGCTGTAGCTCAGTTGGTTAGAGCGCTTCCCTGTCACGGAAGAGGTCGCGGGTTCGAGACCCGTCGGTCCCGCCATTGAAAATTATTTAAGAAAGTTCCTGCTCTAGAACGGGGGTGCATATGACAGATAATAGTGAAAAAACTAAATTGAACTTATCCAAGGATAATCTTGCATTAATCGTTGGTGGACTCTTTGTGCTTGGCATCGTTTTCTCCGCTTATACATATTTTAATAAAGGCTCAAACGTTGAGGATAACATTAAAAAGAACGCCGAAAAGGTGGAGGATATTATTTCTTCCAACACAGTACGCGATGAAAACGGTGAAGTTATTACAGACGGTAGCGCCGCAGATGAAGCTGGCTTTCCCAATGAAATCGTAAGCAATGGGTTAGGCACAGGCGGACCCGTTGGAGGACCAGATGTAACAGCAACATGGAATGCAACCGATTACAAACAAGGTGATATCAATGGAAAATCCTATACGGTTAAAGACGGTGATACTTTGTGGGAAATTGCAGAGGCGGTTTACGGTAACGGCGCGGATTGGGTTAAGATTTTAGGAGCTAACACATCGGGTATTGGGTTTTTAGCTGATGGATCGCAAGCGTTAATTGTATCAGGGCAGGTTCTTGTATTGCCCTAATTATTACTGCTCTTTAACTTGATTTTGAGAAAGAATCTTTGAATAGTGCTTTTACTTGAATTTGCTTTAGGAAACCCTCGGTTTGTCACGGGGGTTTTCTTGTTTTATTGTATAATGACAGAAATATGCGGGTGTGGCTTAGTGGTAAAGCGTCTCCTTCCCAAGGAGAAGATCGCGGGTTCAAGTCCCGTCACCCGCTCCAAATGCTAGAATTACCGATAAACCCATTATACTAATCAACCGTTCAAAATCTGGGCTGTTTAAGAGAAACATCAGCATTCCGATACTGTAGCTTATTTGGGCGTACTTAAGTACCTATTCTAAATTAAACCTAACTGTTGTTTAAAGAGTACGTTTGACAAAGACCATAGCTACCACTACTATCGCTTTTAGAGATCACAACAAGCATTTTTGAAAACATAATAGAGCTAAGGAGACAGAAAATGAACGATATCCATTTCAAACAAAATTACTTTGTAAGTAAGGTATTACCCAATGGCGATATCGCTGTTTATAGCCCACGCGGTTCTGCCGAACTTTTCCTTCTATCAGGGTTCGCTCTCAGAGTATTCAACGCCATTAAGGAGAATTCTTTAGGAAGTCTAACTGAAGATGAAAACCTCAAAGCTGTATTGGGCCTTTTTGCCCGAGAAGGCCTGATCGGTCTTGAGGAATGTCCGCCTACAACGGGAACTTCTGGTCAGGTGCAACGTCACTGGCAAAAATTAAGTTTTTGGGTTCATACAACGGAAAGATGCAACCTCAGGTGTAAATATTGTTACACAACAAAAGGAACGGCTACGCTGACAGAAGAGGTTTCTAGAACTTTTGTTGCCGCACTCAAGCAGGATTGCTTGCTCAAGGGAGTTATGGAAATAGACCTAAAGTTTGCCGGAGGGGAACCACTACTTGCAATGCCTAGTGTTGTGTTCCTAATGAAACACGCAAGAGCAGAGTTGGAACCGTTGGGGGTTAGGATAACGCTATCAATAATTACAAACGGAACTTTACTTAATGAAGAAAATGTCGATTCTCTAAAAAGAAGCAAGTTTACTGTTATGGTTTCTCTTGACGGCATCCTGGGTTACAACGCCTCCAGAGTGTATCCAAACGGAAACCCGAGTTTTGATCACGTTATGAAGGGATTGAGCCTACTAGATAGGGCGGGCGTAAGACCAATCATTCTCAGCGTCATCTCCAACACAAATCTAGCTGGTTTCAAAGAGCTAGTGGACTTTGTTGTTGCTCGAAATTACACCCTTGGAATTAGCTTTTCAAGAGAATGCATCGGCATGCCAAAGACATTAGCTATGAGCTTCGAAGAGGTTGAAAGCGTTCTGCTTCCGCAACTGGAATGGTTGGCAAACGCAACTCTGGATAAATACCCAAGCATAAGTTTCAACGGGATCAAATTCAGCGGAAAAAGATCTCGTATATGCTCCGCATGCACAAGGTATTTTGGGTTAACACCCAAAGGAGGTATAAGTTCGTGCCAAATGACTATAGACACACCCTTAGTGGATACTATATCCCCTGAGGAAGGTATCTGCAGTCTAGCAACCCTATATATTGCTAGGAATATCCCTGAAAAATGCTTACAGTGTCATTGGCGATTCGCCTGTAGCAATGGTTGTGATGTTCTTGCGAAAGAAACAGGTACGGTGAATGAGCATCCCTTCTGCTCCATATATGAATTGCTAATGCCCTTCCTAATGACAATTGAGGCCAGAAAATTACAGGAACTTCGTAAGAGATGAGAGTAGTTTTAAAACAAGGATTTTTAACAGCAAGCCGTGGGGAAAGCGACTAAACCAAATCCTAACAGAAAGGAGGTTAACACAGATGAACCTAGCAAACCTGGGCATCACCTACGCCTCGCAAGCCGAACCCACTGTCGTAAGAACAATCGCCCAAGAATGTGATGAGTGTGAATGTTGCGACAGCGCCGGCCAGTGCCAGAACGAATGCCAATGTCCTTGGGACTGTAAGGACTAACAAAAGGGGATCTGTTTACTCTATCCTCACACGAGGCATAGAATAGGCAGATTCCCATTTTTTTAATCTGTAAAGAAACAAATACGGTTGTGTATAACCACGCCTTTTACTTGTAATAACATCCTTTGTATTGTAGTATCTGAAAATGACTTCAGTATTTAAATTAACACCTCTAGAAGACACCACACTTCAGAAATACCATGATACAGCCATAAAAGATTTAAACGAGTTTTTCGGTAGGAAGTGGCTTAACAATACTCCAAAAATATTTGTGTTAGACAACAGAGAAACAATTAACTTGTTTCAAGAAAGAGAAACGGAGAGTTGGCTTGTTGGTTTTAGTATGGGCAATTCGGTATGTATTTTAAACCCAGCTAATATATCTCGGGAAAGTAGCCAAGATGGTTCAAAATATAATATCGAGAAGCTTATTAAGCATGAGATGTGTCACTCCTTTTTTCAAAAAACCTTTGGAATGACCAACTTTTTATGGATTACGGAAGGTGTTTCTATATATGTCGCGGATCAATTCGACATGTTTCCGATACCTAGTAAATTTGATGGCTTTCTAGATGGGAAAAAGACATACCAGGAATCTGGTGCCATAATCAAGCTTCTTTTTGATAAATATGGAAAAGATAAACTTTTCGACTTTCTAAAAAAACAAAGCGGGATAAAAGAAATGGAAGAGCTTAAGACTGTGTTTGAGGGTGTTTTTGATGCAAAACTTGAATATTCTTTTTTCGAATCTCTAATTCATTAGGAAACCGTTTCCACTATAAAAAAACACGTCTATGGAACTTGGCGGTTACAATAACAAAAGAAACCCACCTGTAACGGGGGTTTCTCTGCTGTAGTCCGATAAACTACATTCATTTTACCTTATATTACTGCTGTTCCACCACAGCACTTGGGTCCACAAAAGTTCCATCCAACTTAGCCTTTATATCCTCATGAAGCTGAGTCCAAGAAGACTCTCTTGGAATAAACACCCACGCATGATACGCACTATCCGGATACAATCCGGGGTGATAGATGTATGTGTCCCCTATAACAAAAGACTCAACGGTATACTTATCTTTATCCTTATAAAAATCCCAAAGATAAATACAATCGTTTAAACTCAAAGTTGTCTTCATTCTCTCAACAGAAGCAACAGCTTCATAAAACACCTTCACATCCATTGGCCAAAACTTACTTTCGGGCTGACTTACAGCTTGCACAAGCCCCTGCAGGATCAAATGCTGTCTTTTTGCCCTCATCAAATCACTTCCCTCACCATTACTTCCTTTTCTGGACCTTGCAAAAATCAAAGCCCTTGCCCCCGACATCTTCTCAAAACCCTCTGTAAAAGTAACGCTAACAACAGCTGTATCAGAATCATTTGGAAAAGTATTATCTGTAAACGTACGTTCAACCGTAACAGGAACGCCTCCAAACGCATCAATCACCCATTTAAAATCTGCAAAATCAGTCAAAATATATCCATCAACCTCCTGTCCGGTTATTTGCTCAAAAGCATCTACCAAAGTCTCCGGGCCATCAATTGTATATAAGGCATTAATCTTATTACCATTAACCCACAAATCTCTTGGAACCGATGTCAGAAGCACTTTATTAGTCTTTGGAGAAATACTAGCAAGTATCATCACATCAGTATTAAACCCGTTTTGATATTTACTCCTTCTGTCAATTCCAATAAGAAGGATATTTAAAACCTCTTTAGTAGATAAAGCAGAATTAGCCTTATGTTCGGCTTCTACCCTTTGTTCTTCATTTAATTTTATAAACTCAGCTAAGGGAGTTGTTATTGCTCCATCACCATTAGTGACCTTTATTAAACTTGAAGTAATGATAAAAGAAGCACCAAAAACTAAAACTAGAGTAACAAGACTGAGCAGTATTTTTAACTTCATCATAATATGATAAACCCACCAAAAGGTTATCGCAATTGTTAGTTTTATAGAGTATTAAAGACTCACTAGCCACTGGATTTTTTTGTTATACTTTAGTAATGAATACACAAAACACAGAATGCTGTCCAAAATTTGATCCCACTCCCTGGGATGATAAAGTTTTTACATGGGAAAACAAAAAGTTTATAAAAGATAAAGTTTTCACGCTCTTTTTTATACCAATAAACTTTGGCGCAATAATTACCAAAATGATGAAAACAATTGGCGCCGCTAATGCTACCGCACTTGATGGAATGGCTCTCTCCGATCATACTTCAAAATGGAATATGGATTTACTAGTTGCCGTTGATAAAGAAATCCCAAATACACAAATGGTTACACTAAGCGGCAAGTATTACAGCAAAGTTTACGAGGGAGATTTTAAAGAAACAGGAAAATGGGGCAAAGATTTTGAAGAACTTACCAAAAACAAAGGATTTAACACAAAGAAGCTGTATATGTGGTACACCACCTGTCCAAAATGTGCTAAAAAATATGGCAAGAATTATGTAGTGTTTGTGGCACAGATTGAGTAAATCTAGCTTGTTTGTCCCCAAAAAGGCATCTTAATTGGTTTTGATTATATATAACTTATAGTATATACTGCTCGTAATGGCTAGGAGAAAAGAAGTAAAGTCAATAAAACTTCATTTAGGCTGTGGAACTGTCTATCTAGATGGTTATATCAATATTGACGCTGTGGGCGAACTAGCCTCGGAAAGACCGGATCTTGTAGAACACAACATAACTACCATAAAAAAGTACTATAAATATCCCTTTAGACAAAATAAAGATAATAAAGTTTGTGATGTAAAAATGGATATCCTAGAGCTATCTTCCTTTAAAAAGAACTCTGTTGATGAAATATTGACTGTAAACCTCATAGACCACATGAAAAAAGATGAATTTATAAAGGCGTTAAGTAAATGGAAAAGAATGCTAAAACCAAACGGACTTTTAATCATTGACGTTGATGACAGACAAAAACAGGTAGAGAGTTTGATGGAGGCAAAAAAACTAGAAGAAATCGAGTGGGGGTTACGGGTAATATACTGTCACCACAAAAATAAATACGATACACATTGGTGGGGATATACACCAAAATATTTAAAAAACATTTTAAAAGCAGAAGGCTGGAAAATTCATTGGACTAAAAAAAACTATATAGTGCATGACCTCACTCCAAACTTCCAGGTTTGCGCTAGTAAAATTTCTTGATACTATAATCAATAGTTAGTGTTAATAGTAAGTTTGCCGGTATAGCTCAGTTGGTAGAGCAGTCCCTTCGTAAGGGAAAGGTCGTAGGTTCGATTCCCACTACCGGCTCCAGGTACTAACAGCTACAACCTAATATCGTACCCAATATGCCCATACTTAGTCTTAATACTCTTCACTTCCGACCGATATAGTTCTTTAACAACCCCGTCTACAGGCTGTTCCTCAACAGTAACCATGTAATCCCCTTCCTGCACCAAAAAGTTAAAACGACCACTTTCCATAGTAATAAGAGGAATGCCTCGTAATTGAGGAAACTTGGGACGTAATAACCTAACCACGACTCCCGATGCCGGTTTGTGTTCTTTGGTATACACCACACCCCAAGCACGCATCTTACCGCCCAAAAGTTTAAGTAATGAAAACAACACATACAATGCAACTATCATCAAATTAAACTTATTAAAAGCAGTAACTGCACTTATTAAACTCACAACAAACCCAACACCAAAAATAATATTTGTGATTTTATAAATACTGGAATTTCTTTTAGAAATACCAAGTCTAACCTTTTCCTGTTCATTCCAATCGGCTTGTTGGCAGTCCATAGGAACGTTAAACATCACCTTCTGGTTAGGCATAACAACAATCTTTTCTCCAAAATATAAATTATCATAAATAGAATCACTTCTTTTTCCTGCAAGAAGTGTTGAAGGAAATTGATAATGTGTTTTTTCGGCTTTAAGGTAGTAAATCCCAGGTTCCACCAAAAACTCGTATCTGCCGTAAATATCCGATACTGTTTGTCTGGTTTTTCCTGCTTCATCGGTTAGTGTCAAAATCACAGGATCAAGCGGAAGTTTGGTTTTTGCATCGTAAACAATTCCCCACGGATCTCTCTTTTTCCTAACCAATCCAGATAAAACAGGAATCAAATTCCTTAGAGAAAGATAAGGTAGTAAATTTAGAGCATACGGTAATGCGGATAATAAGGCCAAAGCCAGGATGGGTAAAAAGGCGATAAGCATAATGGATACCGGTAAAATTTTAGCTAAACCCAAAATACCCGTATCACGAGGTTTACTTGTATCGACAGGCTTTGTATCCTTCTCAAACTCGTCTTCCGTATACGGTTTGTCGCGAATAACCGGTTTTGTGTTTTCCTCAACATCAGGTTCAACCGGCTGTTCAATACCTCCACTTCCCGACTCATCACCAACAACATCAACCGTAAACTTATAAACATCTGACCAGTTCCCCGCCTCATCCTCAGATTCAAGCTTGATATAGTATTTTTCTCCAGCTTTTGTGTTTTCAATAGTATAGTCATGAGATGTTCTGTACGAATCGCCGGTATGCGACTTCGTATAGTTATCAGAATTTATTCCCCAGGAGATTTTGGTTGTTCCATCCTCATCCGTTTTCCAAGTAATTTTAAGAGAACTTTCGTTGAACTCATTTCAAAATGCAACTGATTTGATGAAAGTGTTGTAAATACAATAAAAT
>CAYRWK010000017.1:0-17688 GCA_964427965.1 uncultured Candidatus Saccharibacteria bacterium
CTTTAACAAAGGACACACCCTTAACACTTCTATCAGCAACAACGTTTAAAAAAGAGCCAACAAATAACCCAAACACAAAAATTAAACCGTACGCAAAAAAGAAGTAAACAAAGTCGATAAACATGCAACAAGTATATCAATTTATTATTCGAATAAAAGTACAGAAGGGTACTTGTAAGGATCGTACAAACGTAAAAATTCGTACCCTATACCACTGATTCCTTGAAAAAGACCGTAATTTATATCAGGTGTATTAAAATTAGAGTAACAACTAAACCGTTTATTTTTTCTGTAATTTAAAATAACATCGCTAACTAGCAGTTGCTTGTACGAGTCAACATCAAAAACTCGACGCCTCTCTAACTCTAAAATAAAGTCTATTCTACCGGAATTGCCACAACATAATGTGTCCAAAGCATGGACACCTCTAGACGTCTTTTGAAAAGCTGTTAGTAAATCCTTCATTACTTTGTCTCCAAACAACCCTTGATCGTATAAAGATAACCTAGACATCCCAATACCAAGCGCTCCGTGGCACCAACTTACTGCCTTATAGTTAACCGGATCATACCTATAGTCGGGCCAGTTATTATTTCTTTTTTGGAACTTCTCACTCTCTAATTGCAATATATCCTCGATAACTTTTAGTACGCGATCATTAGGATACAATTCATAATACTTACTTAAACTGTAAAGTATCCCGGAGCTACCGTGCGAAAAACCCAGTAGATATTTTCCGGAAAGGTACGGCCAACCTAATAGTTTGCCATCTTTATATATTGCCGATTTTAACAGTTTATTTACTATCAAATTCAACAGATATTTGCTAACAACCTTTTCTCGATCATGCAAACTGATTAGAGCGAGCAGAGTACCTGAAGTCCCAGAGACCACATCGTCTCTGATACATCTATTAACAAGCTCTTTATTAATTAATGAAACAAAACCTGCAATGTAATGGTTTAATTCGGGGTCATTCAAGTATTCTTCAATTTTTCTCAGTCCATAAATCAAAGAGCCCAACCCTGTTAGCCCGCCGATGCTAAATGTATTTACAAATTCCTCACACGCCCAGGAATACTTAAGAATGTCAAATACAGGGCTAAGCGAATTAAGACATGCTTCTTTATAACGGGCGTCTAGGGTAGCATCAAAAAGCGTGGCTAAAAAGAGACTGACACCTATGTTTCCGTTAGCCAAATCCAAACCTATTGGTTTATATCCATAAGTATGGGAAATTACATTTGAGACATAACCCAACCAGGTACAACTACGGTCACCCGCAGAAAACTTATCCTGCAGAATTTTATTTCCTATTTGTTTTGCTATATCTATGTACAAACCTCTATCATTAAAATTAACGGTTTGACTACGGTAAACCACCCTAGTTTCCTTTTTCTCCTTCTTTCTCGTAGTAATAGATTTAGTTATCATATCTAACTGAGTCAGCATATCCTTTTCCGATAAACTGGATAAGGTTTTATAAAAGAGGTTATAACCGGTATCTTTGAAACAGTTACGAAGTACATTTTTATTCCTTCTTAGCAAGGTTTTCTCAGCAGTCTTGCAGGAGAAATAGGGAACATCACCGTTAAATAAGTCCATATATTCGGCATCAAGTACCGGCCAATAGGGATGTTTAGTTTCCAGATTTACTAAACTACCCAGACTTAATACATCCATCTGAATGCTTCGCTCAACGCCATTACGCATATAATCCGGATGTAATAGATAGTTAAGCAAGAATGTATAAATACCAGTAGCCCTGTAGACAAAACGAGACTGAAAACTGGAAAACATTAATTTGAGACTTTTTGACGTAAAGTATTTTTTATTTGCCGTACAAAATCGATAAGATTGTTTAAACCCATACAGGATTTCATTAATATAGTTAACAGGCTCAACAACAGCAGAATTATACATCAAAGTATTTTTATCTGTAGGCACCTTTTTACACACATAATCATAAGAGATATTACTGTTATTGATATTCTTCCATTCTATATGTGGGTACCTAGAATACTGAGGTTTGGTGTTACCAAGTCCGCTACTATCATAGTAGTTTCCATTATTGTCCATAGTCCATTGTGGCAACAAACCTACGCGCAACACCGAGTTTTCAATCAAGCTATCAATTTTTTCTGTGAGCATATTTAAATACTTGGTGCTATTTTTTATATAGGGAGTCAATAGTGTTTCAAGGTCAGTAATTACGGGAAATTCGCCGAATGAAATCATATTCTCACTGTGACAGTCTGTGACTTTATAAAGATGTAAGAAAAAAAGAAGAGACCCTATTCTCTTATAGTATTCTTTACATGCCTCCTGACTAGTTGCCGATGTGTGCTCTATATACTCAACCCATCCATAGTTATTTCGTTCTAATATCTTGGGTATATAGTGTTTTATCTTTTTCTGGGAGTTGTTATACCAACTAAGAGTATCGTAAAATATTGTCTCGCCACTAACACTTCGGGGTTTGTAGATTAACCTCTTTGACCCGGAAAACTCCACTACCACTACACCATTCCCATTATTATGGGGATCAGATAGGCCTGTAATGACTTTTTTAACCTCAAAGCTAGTGGGGAGTTCAAATTGTTCTACCAAATATTGTCTATCCTCAAAAAGTCTTTGATGGAGCCTAATCGTGTTATCTACCCAGTATTGAGCCTGAGTAAAAACCAAACGGGCTAGTACCGGATACCTTTTAAAAAAATTTCTAAAATTGTTTTGAATAGTATGAGTAAAATAACCTTCTAATGACCCCGCATCTGTCTCTAACATATCTTCTAAAAAAGTTTGAGAGGTCAGTTTGCTTAGCCCCACCTGTAAATTCAGCTTCGCTTCTTGAAGTAGGCAGTCATTCAGTTTAAGTCCTTTTCTCAATAAACGCGTACGGAGTTTGTTTGTGAAAAAATCAACAATAAAGCTAATTAAATCTTCAAAAGGAATCTGCTGATTTAGTTTTCGACAGGTTATAATAGACCTGCCCTTAGCATAAACGATAAATTCATCTATGTACTTTACCCACTTAGGGTATGTTTTCTTCCTGTCATAACTTACATCACTTAATAAAACACGTAACTTATCTGCATAATTAGACCAGTTTAGACGAGTATAAAAATATCTTTCATTCGTCTTTCCTAAAAGATTCTTCCAGGTATAATATAGATGCTTATTAATTTTTCTTTGGTGGGGAACACTAGTACCTTTATATTTTACTTTTTCTTGTAGAGATAAGCTTCCGAAATATATTGTCTTTGAGTATTTAGAAATTTCTATCACGATTTTGAACAGGCAGCACTTAATAGTACTGCCTGATATAAGAAACAACCCAATTTAGCAGTTACAACCTTTAGTAGTATCACATTTCTCACCGTCAGTGTGTTGAGCATACACGCCGGATTTACCAGCTACATTAGATAAAGCTGAGCTGGTCAAATACTTTGAAATATTTAACTTAGGAAGCCTTCTTGTAGATCTTCTCACAGAAATCACCTCCTTAAAAACTAAAAAGAATAATGCCCGCACTTACGTTAACATTTAAGCTAGCGTTTTTCCCATACATAGGGATCATAACCGCGCTATCGCATAATTCAAGGGTAGTCCTATTAACTCCGGAATCCTCGTTACCGACTACAAAACAAATTTTATTTTTATTTTTCAGGTAATCCTTTAAGTCACTAAGCATAATTGAACTGTCAGTTAGTTCAACAGCAATGACTGTATAACCCTGTCTTTTAATCTCAGGAAGAATATCTAGTGTTTTCAGATAATATTCATGGGAAACTTTATTCTCGGAGCTACGGGATACTTTCTTCAAATCCTTACCAAAAGGTGGTATTTTAGTGATTCCAGTAGATATTACTTTTTCTACCCCGGCAGATTCAGCAGTTCTAAATATATTCGCAACATTAGTTGCATATTGAATATTTTCCAACACCACAACAATATCTTTATCTCTTTTTGGAAAATCCTTAAAAAACTTCCTCACTTCTTTACCTCGAAGTTGTTTCACGGCTACATTTTAACACATAATTAAGTTTGAGCACTATTTTCTTTGATGAAATTATAACTTCGATCGGGAAATCAGATACGATTCTTATAAGTAGAAGTTTTATAAAAGAGAGACTCTAGAATATACTGGAAGGTGGAATAAAATCTGTGAGGATCTGTATATATGGTTACTAAGCACAGACATACATTCCTAGTAGCCTTGCTAGGGCTAACAAGAGGCTTAAACATACTTATTGAACCACACCCAATGACGGAAGAGGAGCTTGAGGACAGATATTACACTCTAGGAACTGAGGTGAAAAAGTACGGTGTTAGGGTACTTTAAGACCAACCTACCTAAAAGTTTAAAAAAAACATTTTTCCGGACAAGCTAGGGTGACCCGTCGTGAAATAGAAAGGGGGTTAATTGAAATGGGGCTTTCGCAGGCTAAAGAATTGTTAAACTGGTACCAACCTCGTAGACACCCTGCTCATCACCGCCGTCAACACTCATCTTAGTTGCATTGTCGGTCGACTCCAAAACAGTATTTAGCTCATAATTTTCTACTGTGGAAGAAAAAGTATACACATTTGTATCCAGATTTATAGGATCAACCGGAAGAGCCGGTAAAAACTTAGCAAGCCCGGTTTTTCCAAGAGGAACGCTAAACTTTACCCAACCGGTTCCATCCACCACTTGAGTACCCGACGCACTGGTACATGTTGCACAAGCAGAATTATCAATTAAAGTCATTTCTTCGCTAGTTAGAGCAAGCAGGATTGCTTTGCTAATTGCATCCAAATCTTCCATTCTTTTGGCATCACGACCCTTGGAAACAATAGCCAGGGGATTAATAACCATAATAAGAACACCCGACAAAATAGCAATAATAGAAACGCTAAGCATTAATTCTAAAAGCGTAAATCCCTGTCTTTTGTTTGTATGTGTTATGGTTTCCATTTTTTCTAAAGCTCCCAATAATTAAATACTACAGGGAAGTGGTGATTTTGTAGATGGGTGTAATGATTGAGATAATCATCGCCCCTACACCAGCTCCCAACATAATAAGTATAAGAGGTTCCAAAGCGGCCGACAAGCCCTCAACAGCATGACTCACCTCAGCATTGTAATACTCAGCAACTTTATACAACACCTCATCCAGCTGGCCGGTCTCTTCTCCAACACCCGCCATCTGCCCCACAAGAGCCGGAAAGTTTTTGTTACGCTTAAAATAATCCGATAGGGGACTACCTTTTTCCACAAGAGAAGCCGCCTCTAAAGCACCTTTCTTGTAATAGGTAGAACCAACCACGTTAGACACAATTTTTAACGACTCAACAATAGGCACGGCTGAAGAAACCAAAAGAGCCAAAGTTCTTGTAAATTGAGTAATATCTCTCAACCTATTTATTTTTCCAAAAACCGGAAGTGCGAATGTAACTCTTGTGATAATCTCTTTACCTTGCTTACTTTTTACAAATGCCCTAATACCAAAAAATGCGCCAACAGCGGCGGCCAGCACCACATAAAATCTTTGAATCAAAAAATCTGACGCGCCAATCATAATCTTGGTCATAAGAGGAAGCTCAACGTTCATACTTTCATACAAATCAGCAAGTTTGGGAATAACAAAAATCATCATTAATACAAAAACACCTATCATAGCAAGCATAACAATAGAGGGATAAATCATAGCTGATTGAAATTTAGCCCTAAGTTCACGATCTGCCTCCATTGAGGTAGCAAGTCTTTTTAAAATCTCATCCAACTTACCCGAAGACTCGCCTGCGCGCACCAAAGCTTTGTATGTTGGAGAAAAACTACGGGGGTACTTACCAAACGCATCAGAAAGTGAAGCCCCACCCTCAATATCCCTTAAAACGCTGTTAATAGTAACTTTTAGGTTTTTATTTGTAGCCTGATCACCAAGAACCTCCAAAGCCCTTGCGGCAGGAAGTCCTGCTGAAATCATGGTGGAAAACTGCCTGGTAAAAGATACAATCTCTGACTGGGGAATACCCATCACACTATTAAACAAATCATTAAAATTAGTCTTTTGCTTTTCTAAATTAATAACAAAATAACCCTGATTTTTAAGTAGGGATACAGCCAAATCCTCAGTACGAGCATCTACGATACCTGATCTTTTAATACCTTTTTGATCTGTTGCGATGTATTTATATAAAGACATAAAGGAGAATCATTTCTTGAATTTAAAATCCTTCACCAGTCTTCTAAACTCATCAGGGTGGTTTGAATACAGTATGGCGTCTGTCGCATCAATTACCCCCTGAGAAGCTAAATCTGCCAAACTTCTCTCTAAAGACGTCATGCCCACATTTAGGCTTGTGCTTATTGTGGTATCAATCAAATGAGTTCGACCCTCCCTAATTAGATTTTTTATAGCATCGCTGGCAAGCATAATTTCAACCGCGGGAACCATACCTTTTGTTGGAGAAGCAATAAGTCTTTGAGAAATTATTACTTCTAAAACCTGTGCCAACTGCAGTCTAACCTGTCCCTGAGAAGGTTCCGGAAAAGAACTAATTATTCTTTCCACAGTTTGAGAGGCAGAATTTGTGTGAAGTGTTGCAAATACCAAATGGCCTGTTTCGGAAATCTGTAGGGCAGAGGACATTGTTTCAAGATCACGCATTTCACCAATCATCACAATGTTAGGATCTTGACGTAAAGCTCCTTTTAAAGCACCTTCCCACGAATGGGTATCCAAATACATTTCCCGCTGTTCTATAAGTGACATCTTGTTGGTGTAAATATACTCAATAGGATCTTCTATTGTCACGATATGTTCAGCACGAGTTTCGTTGATTTTATCTATCATTGCTGCAATGGTTGTAGACTTGCCGTGTCCTGTTGGCCCTGCCACCAAAACTAAACCCTGTTTTAATTGGCACAAATCCGAAAGCATTGTCGGCAAGTTTAACTGTGCTAAAGAGGGGATAGTCATTGGAATTAGTCTCAAAGCCACCGAAGGATAGCCACGCTGATAAAAAGCGTTTACCCTAAACCTGTTTTTTGCTCCAAGTGAGATAGAAAAATCTAACTCCTTGTTAACTTCAAATAAAGCCTTTTGTTCTTCCGTTAAAATTTGAGATAAAAAGTACTCAATGTCATCAACCGTAAGAACCGGCATATCGCTAAGGGCAGACAGCTTAGTATTTACTCTGATATAGGGAGAAGAGCCTACGCATAAATGCAAATCAGATGCATTAACTTGTACTATTCTTTCCAAAATTTGTGTTGTGTTTAGTTTCATAAAAAATGTTTACTTAGCAACTCTCATAACTTCCTCAAGAGTCGTCATACCTTCAACCACCCTTAAATAACCATCCTGTATTAAGGTTAACATACCTTCTTCAATTGCAACCGCTTCAATTTTACTTGCAGGACTGCTATCCAAAGTTAAATGAGCAACAGGCGGGCTGATCTCTAATACTTCAAAGATACCTAACCTGCCTTTATACCCGGTGTTAGCACATTTATCGCATCCCTTGCCCTTGTATAGTTTAATTTTCTGTTCTTCAACCTTTTTGATACTTTTTGCAATATCGGGATCTTTTGACATTAAAATCTTGGATTTACTTACGTTATCTAAAATACGTTTGATATCATCCACAACCTCTTTTGGAGGATCATATTCAGTTTTGCAGTTTGTACAAATCTTTCTCACAAGCCTTTGCGCAATAATAACGTTCACGGTTGACGCCAGCAAAAAGTTTTCTGCTCCCATATCCAAAAGCCTAGGTAATGCTCCCGCCGCCGAGTTTGTATGAAGAGTGGACAGTACTAAGTGCCCGGTTAAAGCCGCGTGAATTGCAAGCTCCGCCGTTTCAGAGTCTCTGATTTCTCCCACCATGATAATGTTTGGATCTTGTCTTAAAAAAGCCCTTAATCCTGTGGCAAAAGTTAAACCTGCCTGCGGATTTATCTGCACCTGATTAACCCCCGGAACTCGTATTTCCACCGGGTCTTCAAGAGTCACAATATTTACTCTTACAGTATTAAGCTTGGCAAGAGCCGAAGCCAAAGTGACTGTTTTACCTGACCCTGTAGGACCTGTAACTAAGACCATCCCGTTTGGTTTTAACATCCCTTCCTCCACGCGCTTTAGCGAAAGTCCGCGTAGCCCCAAGTCCTTAAACGTAAAGACTGCACCTTCTTCTTTTAACAACCTAATAACCACCTTCTCACCGTAAATTGTGGGAAGAGTTGAGACTCTAAGGTCAGTAGAAGTGTTTCCTACCTGTACCTTAAACCTACCATCAAGCGGGATACGTTTTTCGTCAATCTTCATCTTTGCCAAAATCTTGATTCTTGCAATGATAGAGTCATGCATTTCTTTTGGCAGTTTTCGCTTTTCCTCCATAATACCGTCAATTCTGTAGCGCAACCTTGAGCCCTCTTCGCCCGGCTCCAGGTGAATATCAGATGCTCCAAGCTTTACAGCCGTTTCCAAAATCATACCCACAATTCTAGCTATCGGGGCATCTCTTATTGTGGCATCGCTAATTTCACCGTCAGATTCTTCAATTTTTAAAGTATTTTGGGAAATCTCCTCAAGCGCCGCCGAAATTTCCTCACCAATAGCTTTACCTTTTTGTTCCTCCAACACCTTTTCTATAACTTTGTCGGTTGTAATAAAGGGAACTACCTTGTATCCGGTTTTTCTTTCTACAAACTCTATGGTTTGAAGATCCAAAGGATCCGTCATCGCCAAAGAAAGATTGTTACCATCCAGTGCAAATGGGATAACGCTGTATCTACGAGCCATGTTTGTAGGAACCAAATCTAACAAAGCTTGATCAATTTGAACCCCCGCAAGATCGGTAAAATCGATACCGTAGGATTCGCCCATAGCTTTTACAAAGTCATCATTGCTGACATAACCGCGTTCTTTAACAATATCTACAACATTTTTTCCGGTATTAACGTGCTCAAATTTTATAGCCGAGAGTTGATCTGAAGTTAAGAGTTTCTTATCGTACAGAACTTCTTCCACACCTTTGATGGTAGCGATTTTACTAGAGTTGTCTTTTATAAAGTTAAACATAGGCAGGTTTATTTATTTTCTATCTAAAAGTTTAGCATATTTGAATTTTTACAACTACAGGGAGGAAGGAAGCAGTGGATTGAATTAAATAACGATGTGGTTGCATCGACTTACTATAGGTTGATTATAAACTGCAATAATGATAGAATGGCGTCATTACGCACTTTAACAATCCACTTAAGTCTGTTTTTATGGGTCTGCTTTGGCTTTACACGTGGTGTTTGGTCAAATTGGGCCCATAAGGGCAAAAATCAAAGAGTCCAAAAAAAAAGGAGAACGGAATGGACACTTTCTTGTTTTTTGTACTAAACGCTTTAATGGTGACAGGATGGGAGTATTTTATATGGTCCATCCTGACCCCGGTTTCTTTTTCTACCCACGAGTTTTTTATTGTGGTAGTAATGGGAATCGGAATGTTCTGGGGAGTCCCCACGTTAATCTACGGGGTTTTCCTCAGAAAAGTTAACCCGAAACGCCTTATGGCGTTGGAGGCTGGCTTAACCATAGTCACAGCATTGATGTTCTCGATCGGAATCCAGGATATTTTTGTCTGGATTGCCTTCGTAGACATGATGTTTGTGACAATGATACCGACAGTTAGCCTATTTGTATTACTTGGGCTAGAAGGTATGCGGTCGTATGACTATATACCAACTGTTGGAAAAATCCTCGGATGGTTCGGGGACAACTTGTAATAAGAGTTATTTCGTTCCAATTCAAGCCGCGGCTACAGTTAGCTCAAACTGTAGTCATCCTAAGCCCACTAACGGGGGCTACTTAATGTCGTAAGGGACCCACCCTAAAAGACATTACGTCCAGTATCAGGACGCCAGTGAAATACTAAATACACTGGAGACTAGCAGCAATGGGAACATTCGCTGCCTGGTGGAGAGGTACACGGAATCTAGATTTGATGTACGACGAATCAAATAGACTCCCATCCGAGTGTGCTCACCGAATACCCCAAAAAGGTAGGATTGAGTGAGTGAGGCATATCTTACGATATGACCGGTCGGATAGAATTGAGAATGAAGCCTGCTGGTGTAAACAAATAAACAATCACCAGCAAACAGACTTAAGTGGAAACAACCTTTTAATAACCCCACAAGTATCGCTGTGTATCTTCCCACTAATAAAAGCTATAATAAACCAATGATAAGCGGAGCAATCCTAATATTTGGAAGCAACATTGAAACCAGAGTTACTAAAGCTCAAAAAATCCTAAAAGAGCTGGGAATAGGTGTACCTGATGCCAATCTCCTGGAAATAACCAATGCTGAAGGCAAAAAATCTATAGGAATTGACCAAATACGAAGTGCAATAAACTTTATAGAAACCAAACCTTTTAACGCCAAAAATAAAGCCATTATCATAAAAAAAGCGGATTTACTTACTACCGAAGCTCAAAACTCCTTACTCAAAACCCTGGAAGAACCGCCTAAGTACGCTTCAATCCTGCTGTTGGCAAAGACCCATGACTCAGTGCTATCTACAATAATATCGCGCTGTCAAAAGGTAAACGTGTCATTGTCGGTAAAAACTGCTGATTCCGACGCTAATAGGGTAGGGGATAGTACTGAAAAAGTTACCTTGACGAAGCTAAAAAGTATGTCTTTAGAAGACAAGTTTGCCCAAGCTCAGGAAATAGCTAAAGAAGAAAAAGAAGATATTATTGAACTCATTGAAAGCTGGATTAGGGAAGAGAGGGAAAACCTGCTTAAACCATGCGGAGGAAAAGTACAGATTGCAGAAGAAGCTGCGAGCAACATAAAGCTGATGTTAAAGGTTAAGGAGGATTTGGAAAAAACCAATGTAAATGCGAGACTTGCACTGGATGTTACGTTGGTTGGTTTGATTTAAGGGCGTCGATATCATAAAAACCACCTATTGCCCCCACCCAAACTATTAGGTACAATATTTCAGTCATGCCCAATAACAAGATTAAACAAACAACTAGTGACTACGATGCAGATCAGATTCAGGTCTTAGAAGGTTTAGAGCCTGTAAGAATAAGACCTGGAATGTACATCGGTTCCACAGGCCCTGAGGGTCTTAATCACCTTATTACAGAAATTGTAAATAACTCCATGGATGAAGCAATTGCAGGCTTTTGCAATCATATTAAGCTGGAGTTTTTTAAAGATGGATCTGTTGCAGTTTACGACAACGGTAGGGGTATTCCTTATGGTATTAAAAAGGGCTACGGGGTTAGCGCACTAGAACTTGCATTTACCAAACTCCACGCAGGAGGCAAGTTTGGTGGTGGTGGGTACAAGGTCTCCAGCGGTTTGCACGGGGTTGGCGCCTCTGTAACAAACGCACTATCTGAATGGATGAGAGTCATTGTTAAAAGAGGGGATGACCTGGTAATTCAAGAATATGAAAACGGTGGAAATGTTGCAAGACCTGTTGAAAAACTCAATCCTGCAAAACCTGTTTCCAAACTTAAAAAGGCCGATTGGAATTTAGACTTAACATTTTTTGACCAACTAGGCGAGCAATATGAAGATGGAACTATCGTCCAATTTAAACCCGACGCTACAATTTTTGAAACCACTGATTTTAACTACAAGTTTTTTATAAATCAGCTAAGAGAGTATGCTTATCTTACAGCTGGAATAAAATTTGAGCTTTTGGATCATAGAAGTACCCAACACTACTCCTATTACTTTGAGGGCGGGATAAAAACGTTTTTAAGATCACTAAATAGAAACAAAGGTTTATTAAACCCATCAGTCTTTTATGTTTCAAAACAGTATGAAGACATTATGGTAGAAGTTGCTCTTCAATACAACGATACTTTTACCGAAAATGTTTTGTGCTTTGCAAACCATCTAAAAAACTCGGAAGGCGGAACCCATTTAACAGGCTTTAAGTCGGCTTTAACTAAAACCATCAACGACTATGCAAGAAATCACAACTTACTAAAAGAAAAAGATCCCAATCTTAGCGGTGAAGACTTGCGCGAAGGATTAACCGCGGTGATTTCGGTTAAACTGGATTCTGCTGTATTACAGTTTGAAGGCCAAACCAAAGCCAAACTTGGTAATTCAAGCGTTAGACAGGCTGTAGAAACAGTTACAAAAGAGGGGCTGGATAGGTTTTTTGAAGAAAACCCCAAAGATGCCCAGGCTATTATTGAAAAAAACCTTTTGGCATTAAAGGCAAGAATTGCAGCCAAAGCCGCCAGAGATACGGTTATCAGAAAGACAGCTTTGGAGGGTGGGGGAGTACTACCGGGAAAACTGGCAGATTGTTCAACAAAAGATTCCGAAAAGTCAGAATTGTTCATTGTTGAGGGCGACTCAGCCGGAGGGTCGGGGAAAATGGCCCGTAACAGGGAATTCCAAGCAATTCTTCCGCTCTTTGGCAAACCTCTTAACACAGAACGCGCCAGACTAGACAAAATAATAGAAAACGAAAGACTAAAAAGCCTTGTTATTGCAATAGGCGCCGGCATTGGTGAACAATATGACCCCGCAAAAGTTAGATACGGCAAATTAATTGTCATGGCAGATGCTGATGTAGACGGATCACACATCGCAACCCTATACCTAACATTCTTCTACAGACATATGAAAGAACTAATCGAAAACGGCCGTATCTACATAGCAGCACCTCCCCTATACAAAGCCATCATGGGTAAAGAAAAACAATATATCTTTGATGACAAAGAGCGAGAAGCGTTTTTGAAAACAGAAAAAGGTAAAAAAGCGATAACCCAAAGATTTAAAGGACTTGGCGAAATGAACGCCCAAGAACTATGGGAAACCACCATGAATCCTGACACAAGAAGGCTTAAAAAAATCAACATTGATGACGCTGCAAAAGCTGATGAAGTATTCACAATGTTAATGGGAGAAGAGGTAGCACCAAGAAAAAGGTTTATTCAGACGCATTCGAAGCAAGCAAATATTGATGTAACATAATTATTTAATTTTTATATTAAAATGAAAATATATATACTAGGACATATATCACCAGATTTAGACAGCATCGCATCAGCGGTTGAATACGCTGAGTATTTAAAAAAGACCAACCGCTACAAAGATGCGCAGTTAATACCGCTGGCCGCTGAAACTCCAAATAAAGAAACGCAGTTTATCTTTGACAAGTTTGGCGTGGAATTACCAAAACTAATTGATGATATTGAAATAGAACAAACTGACAGCTTCATACTTGTTGATCACAACGAAGAAGCCCAAAGATCACCTAAAATCCCATCAGGAAAAATTATTGAAATAATTGATCACCATAAGATAAACATAACCTTCGAAGCACCGCTAAGAATTGACGTCAAACCTCTCGGCTCAACAAGTTCTTTGATTTACGATCATTTCGAAACCGCAGGAATCAAACCAACAAAAGAAGTTCAAGGGCTTGTGATTTCTGCAATACTGTCAGACACACAAGGCCTAAAATCATCAACCACAACCGGATATGACTCGGAAATTGCTCATAAAATTGCAAAAGATGCGGATATTGATATAGAAAAACTCACCTTTGAGATCTTTAGAGCTAAGTCAGACATTACCGGAATGACAGCTTTTGAGATTGTCACTAAAGATGTAAAAGTTTACGAAATGGCATCACACAAAGTGTTTATAGGTGTGATTGAAACGGTAGAACCGCAAAAGGTATTAGAACAAAAGCAGGCTTTAATAGAAGCACTTTCGGAAGTGAAGCCCTCCAAAAACGTTGATATGGCATATCTTTTTGTGGTAGATATCTTAAAGAGCAACTCAATAGGTGTGTTTTCTACTGAAGAAGAGGGTAAAATCCTTGAAAAAGCATTTGTAGGTAAGGCGGAGAATGGAACTATTGACATTGGACCACGAACAGTTAGAAAAAAAGACATTGCACCTGAAATTGAAAGGGCTATAAAACAGGCTAAGTAATATGACGGACAATAATAAAGTAACAAGCTTAACAGAAAACCAAGAAAATCAGGGTGATAACACACCTCATATGCTAAATATTATCCCAACAGATATTTCAAAAGAAATGCAGTCGTCATACCTTGACTATGCCATGAGCGTTATTGTATCCCGTGCACTTCCGGATGTTAGAGACGGTCTAAAACCGGTTCATAGAAGAATTATTTACGCCATGCAGGATCAAGGCATGGATTCCACAAGCAAATTCCATAAGTGCGCGGCTGTTGTGGGAGAGGTTTTAAAGAAGTATCACCCACACGGTGATATCGGAGTCTATGACACTTTGGTTAGAATGGCTCAGGATTTTAGCTTAAGATACCCACTTGTAATACCACAAGGTAACTTTGGTTCGGTAGATGGAGATTCTGCAGCTGCCATGAGGTACACCGAGTGTAAACTTGCAAAAATTGCCGAGGAACTATACGCAGATATTGATAAAGAAACTGTTGATTTTGTTATGAACGATCTCCAGAACTTTGAACCTATATATCTTCCTGCCGCGTTACCAAATTTACTGCTAAACGGTGTACAGGGAATTGCTGTTGGTATGGCTACAAATATTCCTCCCCACAACCTTGGTGAATTGGTTGATGGTATCAACGTTATGATCGACAAAGCTGAAAATATCGGCAAAGCTCCTGAAAAAGATGCGCTAGAACAAGTGGTTAAACCAGAATTTTCCTCATCAGCATCAGTAGAAGACCTTGTTCAATATATAAAAGGACCTGACTTTCCAACGGGGGGTACAATTTATGATCAAAAAGAAATGCTTCAAATGTATGCAACAGGTAAGGGAAGGGTTGTAACCAGAGCAAAGATGGAAACTGAAGAGGATAAAAAAGGTAGAACCAAGATTATTGTCACCGAAATCCCATATCAGGTTAATAAAGCTACTCTTGTTGCCAAAATTGCCGATCTTGTTAAGAACAAAAAGATTGAGGGTATCTCGGATTTGCGTGATGAGTCTAACCGAGAGGGCATGCGTATTATGATAGAGCTTAAAAAAGAAGCCGTGCCCAAAAAGATTCAAAACCAGTTATACAAATACACTCCTTTGCAAAGTACCTTTAATACCAACATGGTGGCACTTTTGGATAACGAACCAAAACTAATGCCTCTAAAGACCATTTTGGAGGAGTTTATCAAGCACAGACAACAAGTAGTGATAAGAAGAACTATTTACTTACTCAAAAAGGCTAGAGAACGTGAACATATCTTGTTAGGACTAAAAATCGCCCTAGATCACCTTGATGAAGTAATTAAACTAATTAGAGCAAGCAAGGACGCTGAAACTGCAAAAAGCGGGTTGATCACAAAATTTGCTCTTAGTGAAATTCAAGCTCAGGCAATACTGGACATGCAGTTAAGGAAGCTCGCCGCATTAGAACGACAAAAAATTGAAGATGAGCTAAAACAGATTCAAGAAACCATCAAAGACTACCAAAGTCTATTGATATCACCAAAAAGGATAATAACAACTGTAAAAGATGAGCTTAACAAGCTTAGAGAGAAATACGCTGATGAAAGAGTAACAAAAGTGGTTAAGGGTAAGGTTGGAGAACTGTCTGACGAGGATTTAGTTGTAGATGAAACATGCATAATAACCATCTCGGAAAATGGCTACATTAAACGCTTAAAAGAGGATACATACAAAAAACAGGGTAGGGGAGGCAAGGGTGTAACAGGTCAAGCCTTACGTGAAGAGGACGAGGTTTCCAGCATCACAACCTGCAGTACACATGATTATGCCTTTTTCTTTACCAACACAGGTAAGGTTTACAAACTAAGAATTTGGGAAATACCCGAGACCTCAAGAACAGCCAAAGGCACAGCGCTGGTTAACTTTTTAAATATTTCTCAAAATGAAAAAGTTGGAGAATTTGTTACCATGAAAGCTGAAATGCTTGAAAAGGGCGATGGGTTTGTGGTGTTTGTTACGGACAGTGGGCAGGTTAAGAAAACCTCATTGGAAGAATTTGCAAACATTAGATCATCGGGCATTGTAGCCATAAAATTGGCTCCGGGAGATTATTTAAGCACTGTGAAACTATCCAATGGGACTGATGATATTCTCTTAACTACGTCACAAGGTCAATCAATCAGGTTTAATGAAAAAGACGTAAGACCCATGGGTAGAGCCGCGGCAGGTGTCACCGGAATAAAACTCGCTAAAAAGGATGATTCGGTTGTTGGAACAATAATAATACCTAGTAAGAGTACAAAGCTTGATCTAATGGTAGTTACAGCTCGTGGATTTGGCAAAAGAACGCCAATAGATGAGTATAAAGTGCAAAAAAGAGGCGGATCCGGCATCTTAACTTATCGTGTCACCGAAAAGACCGGTGCAGTTGTAACTGCAAGAGAGCAAACACCCGGACAGGAAACCGACTTTTTAATTGCCACCACAAGTGGAAAAGTTATAAGACTAAGCTCAAAGCAAGTACCTCAACTGGGCAGAGCAACAGTGGGGGTCAGACTTATTAGAATTGATGAAAGCGATAGAGTAACATCGGTTGCCTTGCTTAACGAGGAGGATTCAGCACCAAATGAAACCGAATAATACGTTTGAAGAAATCCTAAATACTCTAAAAAAGTCGCAAAACATTTTACTGGCTAGCCACACCGGTGCAGATCTTGATTCCATTGGCTCAAATATTGCATTAAAACTAATTTTAAAAAATCTTGGTATCAACGCTGATTTTTATTCCGTAGATAACCTTCCTGTTGGGCTAACGGACCTTGTAGATTGCCAACACGTTAATGCACCTGTAGACATTGCAACCATAGATCTTTCTAAATACGACACCTTTTTGGGATTAGACGTAGATACAACAGACAGAGTAACAAAAACTGATGGCTTTAAACTACCGGAGAACATCAAGACAAAAGTATACATAGACCATCACCAAACAAGCCTTGGCATGGGTGACCTTAATTACGTTGATAAAAACGCATCATCAGCCACCCTATTAATTTTTCGCATGAGTAAAGAACTAAATATCCCACTTAATAAACAAATAGGGGAATATATTTTACTTGGAATACTCGGTGATACAGGTACTTTTCAATTCAGTAACACACACCCGGAAGACTTAAAGGCAGTAACAGAGTTAATAGAGAAATACGATGTAAACATGTTCAACATGATCTATAACATGACCTTCAATGAACCGATCGAGTTGTTCAAAATGAAAAGAATAATATATAACAATCTTAAAGTAGATTTTGAAAACAGGTTTGCCTACACTACTTACACTCAAAAGGAAAAGGCTGACGCGGGAATAGACCCCAACATAGGCCTTCCGGCAGTTTCCGACACCATAAAAAGACTAAAAGGAGTGGATTTTGTGTTTGTAATAAGTGAAACAAAGGATAAGGTGAACGAATATCATTTAGGTATGAGATCCCATGAAAAAAACTTTGATGTTTCAAAAATTGCTATAAAACTGGGTGGTGGCGGACACAAACCGGCCGCTGCGGCAAAACTTACCAACCAAAAATCCATAGATGAGGCCATTCAAACCGTCATCTCAACAATCGCAGAAATGAAAAAAAACAAAGAAATATAATCACGCTTTTATATCCTGTCACACTTGGTCATATTGAACCCAATCCTTTGATGTGCTAGCTTACTGGCATGGAAAATATATATCCAAACAGACCTATAAAAATTGAAAATG
>CAYRWK010000018.1:0-2180 GCA_964427965.1 uncultured Candidatus Saccharibacteria bacterium
CCGGTTGATCTACTTTTAACAGTGTATGATTTTCCAGAGTCGAAATAGCTATAAAAATCAGTTTCAACAGCAGGATCGTTTAAAAAATACTTTCTCATATATCGGTTAAATGCAGGATGGCTGGTAGTTAATATAAATAGACCACTAGGTTTTAAAACATTAGAAATCTGCTCCATAGTTTTCTTTATCTCATTAACACTACTAAATTCTGGAAAAAGCATGTTTGAGATAACCACGTCAAACTGGCCTTTTGAAAAGTGTTTATCAAGCTCAAAGCAAGACCCCGTATAAAAGTTAACGTTTGGGTTTAGCTGTTTGGCTTTTTGAATCATTCCTTGAGATAAGTCTATGCCGTGGTAGTTATAATCTTTAGAATTTGCAAGTGTGCTGTAAAACCCATCACCACATCCTACATCCAATAGATTTTGACCCGCTCCTTTTGGTAAATGCCTTTCGATTGCAGGATTTAGACAGTAGATCTTGCCTTTACTTTGTTTGTATTTTATGGCATCAAGTTCTGTGTATGTTTTTGTTATACAAAGATTATATCCTAACATTACACCAATGTTTACTTCTATTTAAACCGTGATTGTAGTAAAATGCTGTAGCAATCATTTGCCTGTTCATACGGGGGCGTAGCTCAGTGGTAGAGCAGCTGGCTCTTAACCAGTTTGTCGTGGGTTCAATCCCCACCGCCCTCACCAATGGTATAATTTCTTCATGCCACACATACACGAGCATATAGACTTTACAATAGCGGCATATATTACTAATAACAACAGGGTATTACTTATCCACCACAAGCAACTAAATAAGTGGCTACCTATTGGAGGTCACATAGAACTTAATGAAGATCCGGAAGAAGCCCTGTATAGAGAAATATCTGAGGAATGTGGCTTAGCAGAGCTTGAAGTTATGAGTTCAAGGCCAACACAACAACATAGTAATGGTAGATTTCTGTATACACCCAACTATTTAGATATACACAATATAAACGAAACACATAAACACATAGGTATAACATACTTTCTTAAAACAAAAAGCGATAGGGTTACCCTTGAAAAGGATGCCCACAATGAAATAAAGTGGTTTACGACGGAAGAAATGAAGAAACCTGAGTTTGCGATTCAGTCAGATGTAATATTTTATTCTGAAAAAGCTCTTGCGAAATCCAAAGTGACAATTAACTAACCTATACTAGAACTGCTCCCGACTACCCCAGAGTATCTTTGACGAAAAAGGCGTAAACATTATTATGTGTAACTATCTAGATGCTATACTTTTTCTATGGACAATAAACAAACGATCTCAGGCCTAAAAATAGAAATAGATAAATTTGTTAAAGAAAGAAACTGGGATAAATTTCAAAATCTACGTTCTCTTGCAATTTCACTCTCGTTAGAATCTAACGAACTATTAGACCATTTTCAGTGGTTATCTGATTTAGAAGTAGAAAAGTACGAACAGGACACCTCGAAACATAACGAGCTGGCAGAGGAATTAAGCGACATACTTTCCTATGTTTTAATTACTTCAAATAAACTAAACATCGACTTATCTACAGCATTCTTAAAAAAGCTTGAAAAAAACAGACAGAAGTACCCAGCAGATGAATTTAATAAGGATTTAACCCGTGAGGAAGATAATCAAAAATACCAAAATCTAAGAAAAGATTGGGATAACAAGATTAAGTAGGGATTAAGTATTCTCATAACCTGGTATTATTAAATTATGCTAATAAAAGCCTATTACGATACCTTAAAGGTATTTCTCATCTCCACAATAACCTTCCTTATCTTTTTCTATCCCGCAATTTCAAACAGTAAACTGATTACTGGTACAGGTAGCACAGACGCCCTTAGCATGCATTATCCTTTTAGATCCTACCTGTACGAAAAACTGGTTACTCAACATGCTTTTCCCTTTTGGACAGAAAGAGTTCATTCGGGTTTTCCTGTATACGCCGATTTAGAAAAAGGTTATCTAAGCCCAATTAACATTGCCTCTATTTTAATATTTGGACCACTGTGCTCATACAAACTACTGTATTTTGTATTCTACATGGCAGGCTCTCTTGGACTATTTTATTTTCTCAAAAGCTATAAAATTGGAATTAAAGGCTGGTTTATCTCAAATCTTATCTACTTCTTTTCCTTTTTTCACATATTACGACTTCAGCT
>CAYRWK010000018.1:2280-14770 GCA_964427965.1 uncultured Candidatus Saccharibacteria bacterium
GCGGTTGCAGTTTTTGCAGGATATGCCGTTGAAAACCTATTTGAAAAAGCAAATCTTAAAAGACTTATATACCTAGCCCTAATTCCTGCCTTTTTGTTAATTATTGAACTTCTGAACAAAATAAGTTATACATCTAAAACCATAATCGATCACTTTTTACACAGGGGGGGTTTTGACTTTAATGGAAACTTTACTGTATGGTTTGTGATCGCAGCTCTTACAGTTTTTGTCTTAATACTAGGAATGTTTATTAAAAACAAGAACCTACTGTCATTCTTGCTGGTTATAATTGTTTCCACTGATATAGGATTTTTCTCACTCACAAGTATTCAATATGCATTTAAAGACGTCTCGGCCATACAAATCGCCCCGATCAGTGCCGACATGGTAAATAATAGAATTGTGTCAACAAATACTAATTTATTGTATGGAAACACCCATTTATACCTTCCTAGCTGGTCACTCTTTGGCTACAGCGGACCTTTTGAGACAAAAATCTATTCACAATACTTAACGTCCTTAGGTTTTGCTAGTCAGCGAAAGACAGGGTTTGATATAAACATAAAAAACCCTGATTTAGATGTAGTTAAAAACCTAAAAAACCTTGGTGTTACAAGAATATATGATGATACCTTTAACTTTTACGATGTACCGCTAGATAAAAACAACATCGATTTACTTATTCCAAAAAACACAACTAGTTCATACATTGTTAAAAAAGAAGGCTATCTACAGTTTAAACTTAACAACAAGGCAACTGTACCTTTTGTCATGCAAACCTTAGTTAGAAGCTACCCGGGATGGGAAATATTTGTAGATGGAGTTAGAACCGACATTATTGACGACCAAACCCCCCAGTCTAAGGTTTATCTCCAGTTTTTAGCTCCTTCAGGCGAGCATACTATTACCATGAGGTATGTACCAAAAGATCTAATATTTGGAGTACTATTAAGTGCGTTAATGATTCCTATGATTTATCCGGTTAGTAAACTGCTTAAAAATTTGAAAGAAAAGAATGCCTAAAAGTGATAAAAAACTATTTTTAATAATATTTATTACAGTGCTTACAGTCTTTGTAGTAGGATATTTGATTAAACTTAACTACGAATACTTTTTTACAGATGAAATATTGTATGTAAAGGCAGGAGAAGAATATATACGAGGAGTTTTTTCCTTAAATTTGCAACATACTCTTCTTGCCAAATATATAGCAGGGCTTTCGTATGTAATCTTTGGTAAAAATGAAGCCTTGCTAAGACTTCCTTTTGCTTTAATGGCTTTAGGTACTGGTCTAGTTGCCTTTTTAATATCAAGGATCTTACATAACAAGTGGGTTGGACTATTTGTAATGATAGTTCTTCTATCCTCAAGCTTTTTCTTTACAGCAAATCGTATGGTCATGATGGAGTCCCCTATGCATTTATTCTGGGCATTATTTTTGTTGTTTTTTGTAAAATATCTCCAACAAAACTTCACCTTTTCAAAAAACCTGATCTTAACAGCTGTTTTTGCAGGTCTTTCCGTAGCTACAAAAGTAACTTCATTTACTCTCATTCCTTTTTTTATCATAGGACTTTTTATCTTTGGTAAAAAACAAAAACTTAAAGTTATAATACTTTTTTTCCTTATTACCTTCGTAACCTTGGGTCTTAGCTACTCACACTTTTTAATTACAAACGGGGTAAAAGCTCCGGTTATGGTAGCCAGAGCCGTAAAAGATGTGTTAATAGATAGAAACTCGGAAGGAAAGGAACACGTGATAGGTAATACTGTGTACGAAAAATCTCCATGGTGGTTTTATATTTACTATCTAGTAAAACAAGCAAGACTTAGTGATATTACCTTGTATTCTTTTGCCCTCGCATTTGTGTTTATCAAACGAGACAAAAAATCAATTTTGTTCTTTTCCTTTTTTGTTATTAATTTACTGCTATTTCAGTACCTTGCTCTAAAAAATGCCAGATATATCTCATCTCTTATCCTGCCGCTGGCGCTATTGTCGGGGTCTTTTGTATATAACGTTAAATTCTTAAATAAATATTTGTTTATTGTTACAGGCCTTGCTCTTAGTATGATGATTGGGTTTTGTGTCAATGTGATTTTGTTACAGCCAACAAAATATCGAGCACTACAGTTATATATTGAGAATGTAACTTCAAATTACACAACAAATGATAGGTTGTTTTTGTTTGGGTCTGTAAGAAGCAGTAGGTGGCATTTTGAAAATGCTCCGGAGGATAAAGTTATTTTTAGAAAAGATTATGAGGTTATGTATCCGGAGTTTCCACATTTTAAATATATTGCTTTGGATCAAATTGAGCTATTGAAGAATCAAGATAATCTTTTAAACCAGTACGTTCAGCAAAACCTTGGTTTATACGATAAAATACCTGTAGATGGGTTTGATCTGTATGTGAGAAGTAACTAGTTATCAGGAGGTTCGTGTATGTTGAGCCAATTAAACTCTTACGCTTTAGAAATGATTCGCCGTTATCAAAAACTTAATATTTATAATCAAAAGGTAAATACTCCTTACCACATAAATAATGTAGGTAATAATGTCATTAAGAAACTACTTAAAGATGGAGGTGTGCCCGATGAACAGGCTAAAAACATTTATCAAATGTATAAGGATAGAAAAGCTCCCTTTGGTTGGTACAGAGGTAAGGGAACACCTGAGGAAATTGAGCAGTCTGTTATTGAGTTAGCTAATCTTGGGAAGATCGATATCGATGGTGCGACCAGTGTTGGTATTGAGGAGTTCATGAAGCTATTCGGATTAGGTGTAGACTGTTCGGGCTTTGTGTTTAATACTCTCTCTTACGCTTTTGAGAAGATTGGTAAGAAAGAAGAATTTGTTAATTCGCTAGCATGGCCGGAGGATAAAAAGACAGTGTTTTACGCAGGTGCCCACGTTTTTGCCGGAGATAATCATTCTGTTATTCAACCCCCGGAGCTTCAAGCTTTGGATATTGTTTTAAAGCATATTGATACCAATTATTACCATATCGCAATGATTGTTGAGGATAACGGCGAGATGTACCTTGCACAGTCAGATATTGATTGTTATCCTTCCGGCATTAATCTTTCTAAAATCGATAAAACCAAGGGGAACGCTCCATTTACTTATGAATCCACTTTTGGTCAGGACTGGAATTTGCAGCTTCAAGAGGGGATAATCGAGTGCAGGCGTTTACCAAGCTCGTTGCTTGAGTAATTATTCGCCGAAGTGAAGCCTGCGGCTTCCTTCGTCTCACTACGTTCGCCGAAGTGGAGAAATTGGCAGACTCGCAGTCGTCAGAAGGCTGTTCCCGTAAGGGAGTGAGGGTTCAAGTCCCTCCTTCGGCACCAAACAAGATAACTACTCCCTAATATCGTTATACATCACAGGAGCATGCTTAATGCAGAGCAGACATTCTTCCGGTTTATAAAGATCAAACGGTGGTTGTTCAAGTAGGCTAATTACCTTTGTCTTATTTATTTCCCCCTTTAATCTATTAATCCAAACAGAAACTCCTAAAACTTCAAACCCTTTATATCTTAAAAAATCGATATTTGCTTTTACATCAGTCCCGGTAAAAATCAAATCCTCAACCAAAACAACCTTTTTAGGAGGTTTAGGGATATACATTCTATGAAATTCTATCTCTTCATTTTTGCCAACAGTTATCGCAAATTCCTTGCCTAAGTGTTTTGCAACAAAGCTTGCCACTATTGAACCGTTAACTATTGGACCGACAATTAAGTCTACGTCCGGAAAGCTTTTTGCAATCATTTCGGCTTGAAGAATTGTTACCAAATCCAAAATTCGTGGTTTTCTTATAATAAAACCCTTTTCTACCCAACCATCTCCATGATAGCCGTTTTTAAAAACAGTATGCCCCTCAAATAACCCGCCTGATTGTGTGAGTAGTTTTTCAAAATTATTTATCATACACTAAAAAAATTATATCCTTACTTTAGTCTATGCACCAACACTTGAAATAAACTCCTTAATATGTGCTATAGACTGATTCCATCCATCGTGTGAGCCAAAATGCCCACCACGGTCCACAATCTTCACAGACTCTATAAACTGTTTAGATAGTTTCTCAATATGAACTTTTGAAATAAGAGGATCTTTAGTGCCATAAACTAGTAAATTTGGACATGTGAATCTCTTATTAAAACAATGTTTATTTAAAATATCCATCAATTTACAGAAATCCTTTTGTCTAAGCTGACTCATAGCTTTAGCCTCATTCTTATACAAGGGCATCTTTAAAAACTTTGATAACTTCTCAAGATATTCAACGGTATACATTTTGTTATACATAACACTTGGAATATGGTTAACGAGCCATCTTAAAGCCTTAGTTCTAATTGTTAAACTGCTTTTTGAATTAACAGGTACTGCCCAAAGAGTGACAGATTTAATGTCAGGATAATCGTTAGCAAGCTCAGTTGCAACTAAGCCTCCCATAGAAAACCCTATTAGATGAGGTGATTTTATACCTAATTGAAGGATAAGTGCTTTAACATAGCTAGCAATTGCTTTAATATCCATAAATCCGTATAGCTCTATTCCATTATGACCCGGAAGATCCATAACAATGCATCTATACTTATGTGCAAAATCAAGGGCAACCTTTGCGAGTATTTCTTTGCTAGCTCCAAGGCCGTGTAAAAAGAAGATTGTATCTACACCTTGACCTAAATCGTAGTATTTATACTGCTTACCTTCAATAACATTGGATTTCTCGCTCATATCCATGTGATGACTATATCATAGCTTTCTTGTATAATGCCTTTGTTTTATCATTATGGGCGAGTGGCGGAATTGGCATACGCGCAACGCTAAGGACGTTGTAGGGTAAAACCTGTGCAGGTTCAAGTCCTGTCTCGCCCACCAAGGTTTGTGTTGGTATAATGGTAAGGTTCGTGCGAGAGTGAAGGCTTCGCCTTTCTCTCGCTCACTACGTTCGCGAGAGTAGTTCAGCGGTAGAATGTCTCCTTGCCAAGGAGAAGGTCGCGGGTTCGACTCCCGTCTCTCGCTCCAAAATAACATCAGTCATTATATAGGGATAAAAAGGTTATAAAATATATATATAAATGTCATCATTAGTATTCCCATTCCACGACCCAAATAATATAGAAACCAAATTCCTAAAGCAGCTGTTACCCACCCTAAAAGAAGAGTTTGATAGTGCCTTTGTAAGTATCACACCTGAAACTTTAGCAAGAAACCCGGAGGCTGTTGACTTCCTGATAGAAAACAGCTTCTTTGTTGTTAATGAAAATCCGGAAGGTTCACTGGTAGGGGATCATTTTGTTTCTTGTTATAAAAACTCCATAGAAAACTCAAAATCCGACCAATTATTGCATTTGTGCACTTCGGATAGGACAATTTTCGCTCTTTTTAACTATAAAGACAATTACTTAAGCGACATTAATAGCGTAAATTCTCCTTATTTATTTATGCGTTCGGAGAAGGCCTGGTCTACCCACCCAGCCAATTATTATGCAGCAGAATCAATGTTAACTGAAGCTGGAAAAATACTATTTGGCAAAACGTTAGATTTTGCATGGTGCCACCTCACTCTTACTGTGGACCGATTAAACAAAGTATTACCAAATCTTACTGCAAGAAATTTTTGTGTCTTTTTTCAACTTGTTTTTTCGTTAAGAGATGAAATAAACACGGGAGATGTTGATTGGTTATCGTGGGAAGATCCATTTATTCTTGATAAGGATCCACAAAAATATAAACTGGAAAGGGAAACTGATCCTGCAGAATTAGAAAAGAGGATGAGTTATGTATTGCCTGGGATCAAGTATTTATTTGAGGAGTATAGAAAACTTCAAAGCACTTCTTTGAGATGAAAATATATATTTCTCACTCCAATAGCTTTGACTACAAAAATGAATTATATCTTCCGATCAGAAACTCTGCTTTAAACACTCAACACAGCGTTTTTCTACCCCATGAAACAGACACTTTTATAAACACAAAAGATATTATTAAAAACTCTGATCTTGTTATAGCTGAAGTATCCTATCCGGCAACTGGTGTGGGAATAGAGTTAGGTTGGGCGGATTCTTTTGGTATTCCTATACTGTGTTTTTATAGGGAAGGTACTAAGATATCCGGTTCACTAAACGTGGTAACAAAGGTTATAGTTCCATATCAAAATTCAGAGGATTTGTTTACAAAGATTCAAAGCCAGCTTTTTACTCTAAATTTTTTATAACAGTATTTACCGCATAGTAGTTGGTTACAGATTGTAACCAACTGAAGATGCCGTCATCAGGTAGTTGATGTTAGAAAGCGGACTTGGCAGACATAGCGTGTCTTCTTTGAAACCGTGACATTTTGTCACGTTTTGAAAACTCTATCAAAGGACAATAAGTATCGGGATAAGAACTTTAACAGTGGTTTTCAACTACTGCCTCAGCTTCAGAAATCTCTTTAAACTCACAACTTGGCGTAATACACGTACTAAAATACTTAATAGGTTGGTTCAGTCTCTTAGCCAATTTTATCTCCTCCTGCACACCATCTGAAATATCACCAAAAACCCACAACTCATCACTTCTTTCAATCAAAGCATTATTTGCAGAAATCAAAGCATCTCTTTCAACAGTATCCAGTAAAAAATATGAATACATCATAAAAGCACAGGTTGGTGTAAAACCTTGTTTTAAAATAAATCTAATAATATGTTCACGTAAAAAGAAGTTACGTTTGCTCATTGCAGCAAATATTACTTTTTTGTAGCTTGTTTGATCGTATAGATTTTCCATAGATAAAAGTTAAAAAGCCTGTTAAAATGTTATCACTTCGTGGAGCGGTAGCCAAGGTGGTCAAGGCACCGGTCTGAAAAACCGGCTATGTGGGTTCGACTCCCACCTGCTCCACCACTGACTTTTTATGTTAGAATGTCCCTAATGGTAACAATTGACACTAGCTTAGTTAGAAATATTCTAACTAACGAGCAAAGCTATACTCAAAACCAAGCAGACCTGTTAACAAGAGATATAAATCCACTACAAAATGAATTAGAAGAAACATTGTCAAATTGGATGCAAGATCGAACCATTACTAACTATAATGTTGAAGGTTTAAACATGAATCATCTTATTCAAAATAATAACAGGAACTTTATACCAGCTTTGGGACTACTAAATAAACTTTTAGATACAGAAAAGATACCCTCGGAAGTAAGGAAAAAATGGATCGAAAACTTAATAGCATCCACAAAAATTGATTTTACTGTTGATAAATAGTTCGCACATTCTAGCAGCCGGCTCACCAGTTCACATTACGACCCGAACATGGTATTCCGTTCTGATATAATACATCTGTGAAACTTTCAGTAAAAATAATGAATAAAATAAATATTTTCAGAGCATTAACATTGCTATCCCTACTTCTTACTATTGTTATCCTACAGTTAAAAATCGGCCCCCTTACTTGTTGCAGTTGCCCAAACGATTCATACAGACTTGGGTTTATCAGCTCGACCATATATTTTAATAAGTATCTTGCACCGCGGATTGATTGTGTAGACTGCGCATTACTCGGCTGCGTCTTGACTACTAATGTTGTACCAATTGAAACGATTTTATCTACATTTATATTTGGTACTCTTTGGCTTGTTCAAAGTAAAAGAGGTTCACAACGCCATTCAAAGTAAACATTAGCGGGCCTGTTTTCCCTGATTTGCTATTATCCCAATACCATGCTATTATGATTCTCGCCTGCAGATTGAAGTTACAAATCTGCTTATCTCGTTTAAGTTTGTTTAGCACAGATAAAGATATCTAACTACTAAGTGTATTTCTTATTCGTATCTTTTTCCCCTATTCATACTTTTTTTGAATATAAGCAGTTTCGTAGCTTTAATCATTGATATATATGATACAAAAACATAGTTACCGACATCAAAATAGCTACGGCAATAGATACAGTGCTCCAAAAAGTAACTGGTCTAAAGGACCCCGTTTTAATAAACGCTCCATGTCTATGGCTGATTTAATGCACGCTATAGAGGTTGGTAAACGCCACGTCGAAGGCGCAGTTACAGAAAAATATTGTCCAAAACACACTTTCGCTGAATTTACAATCTGTGATCAATTAAAACGTAATATTTCATTTAAAAAATTCACTCAACCCACCGCTATTCAAGACGAGACTATCCCCGCAATTCTTGAGGGTAAAGATGTAATTGGTGTTGCCAACACCGGAACCGGCAAAACAGCCGCATTTTTAATTTCCTTAATTAATAAAGTATTTAATGATAGAACTCAAAAGGTTCTTATTGTAACCCCAACCAGAGAATTAGCCGTTCAAATTGATGAGGAATTTAGAAATTACTCTCAAGGGATGGGTGTAAGATCTGCGCTTTGTATTGGGGGTACTTCTATTTATAGACAAAAGAAAGATTTAGGTTTTAACCCAAACTTTGTTATTGGAACTCCCGGAAGACTTAAGGACCATATGAAACAACGTCATTTAAACCTTGCCTTGTTTAACAATGTTGTTTTAGATGAAGCAGACCGCATGGTAGACATGGGTTTTATAGAAGATATTAAGTTTATCATTGGCTTTTTGCCAAAAGCGCGCCAATCGTTGTTTTTCTCAGCAACAATATCTCCAAAAGTAAAAACAGTCATCCAATTGTTTGTTCAAGACCCGATAACAATCTCTGTTAAACACACAGAAACCTCTGAAAACATTGATCAACAACTGGTTAGAGTACCAAGTGATAAGAAAGTTGAACATTTACAAAGCCTATTGGCTCAAGAAACGTTTGAAAAAGTATTGATATTTGGTAGAACAAAGTGGGGCGTTCAAAGACTAGCGGATGAGCTTGTGAAAAAAGGCTTTAGAGCAGGAGCAATTCATGGTGATAAACGTCAAAATCAAAGACAAGAGATTTTAACCCAATTTAAACGCAATGAAATAAGCATATTATTAGCAACTGATGTAGCTTCCCGTGGACTTGATATTAAAAACGTGAGTCACGTTATTAACTACGATCTACCTGAAACTTATGATGACTATATTCATAGAATCGGTAGAACCGGAAGAGCAGACAAAAAGGGTATAGCCCTAACTTTTGTAGACTAAATCCAGCAACTTTTGATAAAATACAACGATGAACAGAGCATCAGCGCGAGGTATTGTTATAAAAGACGACACTGTTTTATTACTTTATCGTAAAAAGAACGGTCAAACATATTACACAATCCCCGGAGGACAATCTGAAATAGACGAGAAGCTAGAAAATACTGTCACTAGAGAGTTGATGGAAGAAACTAGTGTTGATGTAAAACCAATTAATCTTTTGGGTAAATACAAGCAAGAAGAGTTTGATAAATTTCAATACTTATTCATATGTGAATATGTAAAAGGGGAGCCAAAGCTTGGTGATTATATTGAAAAAGAAATTATGCAAAAAGATGATTCTTGCTACTACGAGCCTAAGTGGGTCCCATTAAAACTTGTATCAGACTTAACCATTCACCCATTACCTGTTGCCCAGGCTTTTAAAGGATATATCGAAGATTTGGTAAAAGCAAAGCTTTAGAGTAAAATTTTTGTATGAGTAAAAACCTTAAATTTATTGTATTGTCTGCGATCTTTGTTTCCGTCCTACTTACTCTTTTTCTTATTACTAAAAAAGACTTACCAACTAAACAGATCAACGAGGGAAACGCGGCCAACACCGCGGCTAACGATAATCAAGTACCACTACCCCAGCAGGAAGATGTCATTAGAGTATTCTTTAGTTTAATGGACGAAGGTCGCATACCTGAAGCCTTAGCAATGATGTCGGATAAAGAAGTAGGGGATGAGTCCCAAAAACAAGCGTGGGGTGTACATCTTAATGCTTTTGAAAATGTAACAGTAACATCAATTACAAAATCTTCTGAAAACACTTACCAAGTAAATTTTAACGCAACTATGAAACCGGAATCTGCTGATGAGGTAATCCCATATTTTGGTTACGACACTGGAGAAAACATTCGTTGGATTGAACTTGAAAAGGTAGAAAAAACGTGGAAAATATTAGGTATTGCGACAGGACCCTAGAACAACTCAATATTATTAACTGTAAACCAACCTACCCTCAACCCTTCTACCAGTATTTTGATTATTCTTTAGGTATTCCTCTAAAACCTCTCTGGCGGATGTTGTAATCACCTTTGATTTACCACTACCAAGTAAGTCCTCCTCCGAAATATTTAAAAATGCTTTGCAGTTTGACCTATGGTAGCCTTGCATAGCAATTGTATATAAAGTGTCGTCTTTAACACCGGCTCCGTTTATAGTTAAACTATCTAAAAACTTAGTGTTATTGTTATAAGTTGCCCGAACAGAACCATTAACTTGATAACACTCTCCCTCATCGTTACGATTTTCAGGCCGCATAATATGACTAAAAATCTTTCTTAAGCTGCTTCCGGTTACTGTAAATCTATTTATACTATCGTTATATGGAAATATCTCTAAAATATTTTGTAAAGTGACCATAGGACCAAGATTTGGTTTTCTAATAGATCCACTTCCTAAAAACATCACATCACACTCGGCATTTTCTGCAAAAATATCAGCAAACAAATTACCGAGCTCCGTTTCTATAGTTCTTTCGGGATGAGTATGCTCGTGACTAAGCTTTGATAAAACTACATTATACTTAAGATCAACCTTTTGTTTAAAAGAATCTATATACTTCTCTAAAGAAACATCAGGATCAGCAATTGAGCTTGTAATTGGAATCAATTGCCATTTCCAGCTAACTATAGCGTTTGTATCATCATCTACCTCAATATCAAATCTACCTATTTGGTTAGTACCTACACCTGCTTGGGCAATTAAAATATTATTAACTTTGGCGGGTTGTTCTAAAACCGTATGAGAATGTCCACCAATAATAATATCAACTCCCCATTCAGGTTTAAGAAGAGAAGCCAGTTCTTTATCAGAGTCAAACCCTATATGGGTAAGAAGTATTGTTAAATCTATATCATCATTTTTATAGGCATTTGAAATCTTACCAACCTCACCTGACGCTTCTTCAAGTGAAACAAAGCTACCCACAACAGGATCAGCAGATAGTGCGTCAATGATCTTATCAGTGACAATTCCTGTGAATAATATCTCAAAACCTGCCTTTTTTAATACAACGTAGGGTTTCATCAATCTTTTGTTGTTATGCTTGATGTATAGGTTGGCGTTAACTATTGGAAAATTTGCAAATTTCTCAAGAAAGAGTAGATGTTGTAAACCATAATCAAACTCATGGTTACCTAAAGATACAACATCGGGGCATAGGTAATTCATAATTTCCATAGTGGAGATGCCTTTAAACTCGGTATCAATGATACTACCCTGAAGCATATCTCCGGCTATCACATACAATACGTTTTCTTCCTCTTTTCGGACCTTGTTTATATATCCCGATAATAGAGCTAAGCCTCCAATTAGTTGTTTTTTCTCTGTTTCTGATTCGGAGTAAAAGTCTCCATGCATGTCATTTGAATGGAGAATTGTAAATTTTTTGGTTTTCATGCTAGGCATATTATAATCAATATATTACATTGAGCAATGCGGTTACCACTGATTTTTGAGATCAAAGCTTAATTACCATCTTCACACTAATCTAATGTTATAATGTGAGGGTTATTTGGGCGGTTAGCTCAGCTGGTTAGAGCACTTCGTTTACATCGAAGGGGTCATAGGTTCGAATCCTATACCGCCCACCATTTGGTATAGTTTAAATATGATCCAATACTCAAACGAAAAACCAGGATACAGTTGGTACAAGAAAGTTGAAAATAGTTTACAAGAAATTGTTATAAAAATCCCAAACTCTAAGACATATTTTGATAATTGCGCAGTATTTCTTCACGGATCCACTACCACAGGAATGTCAGATGAATACACAGACTTAGATTTATGGATGTTATTACCTCAAGATATATACAAAGACTTTATAAAAGAAAGTACCGTTACCTTCTTTGACTTTGAATTGGGTGGGAGATGGGGGCATTTGAACATTGAGAATTTTGAAGATTTTGAAAAAAGAATTCATAACTGCGACTTTCCACTTATATACGAAATGAAAGATAGCTATTTAATTCTCGACAAGATAAATGCTGAAAAAACACTGTATAAGAAAGCGTTAGCTAAATTACCAAAAGAAATAATAGAGGCCTATTTTCTTTACCACTATGTAGAGGCTAGAAACTGGCAAAAAAGCTGTGAAAATATTATGAGAAGGCAGGACAGCGTCTCGTTACTAATAAACATCCCAAAAGTATTGTCCCACGCGTTAAAGGCAGCAGTTATTCTTGAAGGCGAGCCTTATCCATACGATAAATGGTTACCGAAAGCTGCTTTCGGAAGTTTAATAGGTAGTGAAATCGTTAATCAGTGCCTAGAGATTATAAAAAACATGTCCGAGGGTAGTTTTAAATATTCAGGAGATTTGGAGACTAACCC
>CAYRWK010000019.1:0-14673 GCA_964427965.1 uncultured Candidatus Saccharibacteria bacterium
TACTCAAGGTATCCATAATTCATAAAGTGTATAGGATGTGTTGGACACCGCACACTATCCGTTTGACATAAATCCCCTTCCGCAATAGAATTTAACCTGCAAGAATTTGATAAGAGCCTGCACGAACGTTTTTATGAGTTTTTATGAGAATGTATAAACAAAACCATTTGAATACCATTAACCTTTTAACCGCCTCGTTAATAGATGCGGGTATACGGTATTTGACGGCATAAACTCATAAACACATAAACTCTCTCTCTCAAATTCTTCAATTATATTTAAAAAATTAGTAATTATTGGTTATTTACGCCTTTGTAACAATTGGCGGAAGGGAGTTTTATGTTAGAAAAGTTATTGGCATTGTTATTTGGAAAAACAAAGACAGTCACTAAGCTTGAGGAACCGGTTCAACAAACTGTATCACCGCAAGCACCTGTTCAAGTTCAAGTACAACCTGCACCCGTTAGAGAAGGTCCTTCAGACAGAGAATTAATTTCAGAGGCAACACTAAGAGCCAAAGAAATTGTTTTAGAAGCTAGGGATCAAGCTATAAGAATAAAATCAGACGCAGAAGTTAGTGTAAAAAAACTTCATGAAGAAGTATTAAAGCTTGAAAAAGATCTAAACGTTCAAAAAGCACAGGCTGATGCTAAAGATAAAGAACTAGAAGATCGTACTAAAACTCTTAGAGTCGCTAAAGAAGCTATAGATAAAAAACAGCTTGAAGCCGACGAGTTGTTTCAAAAACAAAAAGATCAACTGGAAAAAGTAGCCTCCCTAACAAAAGAAGAAGCTAAAAAATTGTTATTAGAACAGCTAAACAAAGAACTATCCGAAGAAAAAGGCAAAAGAATTAGACAGATTGAAGAAGATATCAAAAAAGATGCTGACAAGCTGGCCCAAGAAATCTTGATTGATGCGATGAAGTACGGCGCAACCGACCTTGTGGTTGAACATACAACCTCTAAGGTTAAACTTCCTGATGACGATCTAAAAGGCAGAATAATAGGTAAAGAAGGAAGAAATATTCAAACCTTTGAAGAAATAACCGGCGTTGAGCTGGATTTAGACTCAGCCCCAGGAGAAGTCATTGTGTCTTCATTTGATCCTGTTAGACGTGAGATTGCCAAGCTCTCGTTAGAAAGACTTATTGCAGACGGCAGAATTCAACCCGCCAAAATTGAAGAGATTGTTGAAAAAACCAAAAAAGAGATTGAGCACGTGATGTTTAAAGAAGGCGATAATCTTTGCCATAGAGTTGGTGTATACAACCTTCCAAACGATCTTATCCAAATGCTTGGTAGATTTAAGTACAGATTCTCATACGGTCAAAACATGATTGAACACACTCTTGAGGAAACTCGTATCGGTGTGGCTATTGCAACAGAACTTAAAGTTGATATAGAGACTGTTAAGCTTGGCTGTCTATTCCACGATATAGGTAAAATTGTTAACGATGAAGAAGGTACACACGTTCAGCTTGGCGTGGATTTGCTTAAAAAATATGGCATTTCAGAGAAAGTTATTAACTGCGTTGCTGAACACCACGAAGACAAGCCCGCAAGTTCAATTGAATCAGCTATTGTTGCCCTTGCAGACCATATCAGCGGTGCAAGACCCGGAGCAAGATCGGAAGATTACGGTTCATATGTTCAAAGGATGAAGGATTTGGAAGAAGCCGCCACCACTTTTGATGGTGTTGACAAGGCTTATGCCATTTCAGCCGGCCGAGAGGTTAGAGTGTTTGTAAAACCGGAAAGAGTTGATGACTCATCCGTAGCCTTGCTTGCACGCGAAATTGCGCGCAAAATAGAGCTTGAACAAACATATCCCGGCGTGGTAAAAGTAACAGTAATAAGAGAAACAAGAGTATCTGAGACAGCCAAATGAAGACTTCGTCTTCCTTCAGAGTTCTGAAGTAGCGGCCAGGATCGCTAACATATGTACTACCTGCTTGTATTTTGTTTAGCATTAATATTGTTTGTAATCTTATATAAGATTCTTAAATCCTTGGTTAAAGGTATTATTAGCCTTATAACTATTGCAGTAGCCGTATATCTTGTGTATTTACTTTTGGGCTATTTGCATATTATCTAGAAGGGATAACTCATGAGAATTCTATTTATTGGAGATGTTGTAGCAAAACCGGGAAGAGAGACGGTTAAAGAAGTATTACCCAAACTTAAAAAAGAAGAGAATATTGATTTTGTTGTATTAAATGCAGAGAATTTAGCACATGGCAGAGGAGCAACAACTGAGACCATAAAAGAGATGAAAGCTTGCGGAGTTGATTTTTTTACAGGAGGCGACCATTTATTCTGGCACAATGGTTTTGAGGATGAAATTGAAGGATTACCATTAATTAGACCGGCAAACTACCCAAACGGAGCACCGGGCAACGGTTATGCTATTGTTACTCACGACGATCAAAAAATATTAATTATTAATCTTATGGGTAGATCTTCTTTTGGAGGACTATACCCGTTTCTGGATGATCCATTTAGAAAAGCCGACGAGATATTGGCTATGACCCTAAGCGAAAAACCCGATGTCACGCTTATAGATTTTCACGCAGAAGCTACAAGTGAAAAGGTAGCTTTTGGTTTTTACCTTGACGGTAAGGTCACAGCAATTGTTGGTACTCATACACATATTCCAACCGCAGATGAAAGAACACTTCCAAACGGAACTATGTATATAACAGACATTGGTATGACCGGTATTATAGATTCGGTGCTTGGAGTAAAAAAAGAAATCATTATTAATCAGTTTTTAACAGCTCGTAATCAGAAGTTTGAGTGGGAAGAATATGGTCAAAAAGCCTTTAGGAGTGTAATATTAGATACTAGAAGCAAAGCTATTCAGAGATTAGATAAAAATATCTAATTTGCCGCCAGGCAGAGTTTTGAAAGGGGGTGTTTTACGAAATGACAAAAATAGACTTAATTAATGCTATCGCCGATACAGCCGGAATGACTAAAGTCGATGCTGGCAAAGCGTTAACTGCATTAGAAGAAGCGGTCATGGGCGCACTTAAGAAGGGTGAAAAAGTAACATGGACCGGATTTGGAACATTTGAAGTAAGAGCAAGAGCTGCAAGAATGGGAAGAAATCCTCAGACCGGAGCACCTCTTCATATTGCTGCAACCAAGACTCCCGCTTTTAAAGCTGGAAAGAGTTTGAAGGATATGGTCAAGTAATTGACTAGATTTAAAGCGCGCTTTTAGGGCGGTGGCTGACGAGCCGCCGCTCTCTTGTTTTCCCACCTATGTAGTTTTAATAAAATGAAAATGTTTTTTAGGAAAGACATGCCTGCGAAGGGGAAGCGGAATTCGCAGGCAGAAAAACTAGACTATATTATCACCCTTGTGTTTCTTTCGGATGATTTTTTTGACCACAATTCCCCCACCAAGTAGACTCAATATCCCCTCAACAACTTTTTCCAAAGCCGAAACCAACGCTTGTGCAGCCGGAGTCAGACTTACCAACACTCCATTTCGTGTTTCCTCAAGAAGAAACACCCCGTTTTTTTCTATTTCAGAAAAAAAACCTATAGTCAACCCTCTGAAAGGCAAACAGAATTCACTGGCCATTAACATTCCCCCGCCGGTCCTGAAATCATATAGTACTTTCCCACCCAAAACCATTACAATTAAGATTACAATTACCTGCAATTTGTGACCTCTATTCAGTTTCATCTCAACCTCCTGCTTCCTTAGGGGAAATATAACAAAAAACGTGGTGGAATACTATAAGATATGATTAGTTGCTACTTAGACACAATAGTACAAACCTTAGAGTTAGGATTAGCTGCTTGCAACACAAACCAAAAAGTAGAACCTTTACCAACACCCTCAGAAGCAACACCTACTTGACCACCCATCTTTTCCACAAATATCTTAGAAATATATAACCCAAGCCCGGTACCACCCGATTCAGCAATGTTTGTATAGTTACTATCCAGCCTACCAAACTTACTAAATAACTTTGCCAAATTCTCAGATGAGATTCCCCTCCCGGTATCAACAATAGACACCTTCACCTTTTCCTCTCCAATATTTTCAATCTTTATAGTAATACCCCCTGTTTGTGTAAACTTAACTGCATTACCCAAAAAGTTTAAAAACACTTCCCTTAACTTATTCTTATCTGCATAAACCTCAAATACCTTAGGCTGTACCTCGACCTTTAACCACAAACCTTTCTCATCAGTTTTTATCTTAAACTCATCGTCAAGCTCACTCAAAAACTCAGGTAAAACCACCTTTTCCAACCTAAATAAAATCTTACCCGACTCTGCACGGGATACATTTAAAATATCATTAATCAAACTTAGTAACCTTTCTGCCCCCTTAACCGCCTTTTCCAAGTAACCCTTTTGTTTGTCAGAAAGAATCCCTCCTTTTTCGGTATTTAACATCCAGAGATAGCTTTTTATAATAGTAATAGGGGTTCTAAGTTCATGGGAAGTAATGGAGATAAACTCATCCTTGGTCTTTTCCAACTGCTTTTCCTTTGTAATATCAGAAACTGTTACCAAACACTCTTTTACACTCTCGGAAGCCACAACAACCGAAGCTCTCACATTAACATAACGGTTTTTAGTTGGTGCCAATAGCACAACACCTTCTAAATTCTCTTTTTGAGGATCGCCCTGAAAACAAAAATCCGATGCCTTTATAACGGCACCGGCTTCAGTTTGTAGTTTAAACACCTCGTCAGCCTGTTTACCAATAGCGTCTTCTTTTTTTAGGTTTAATATTTCTTCAGCGGTATTGTTAAAAATAGTTATCTTAAAATTAGCGTCAACAGCAAAAACAGCTTCCGAAACCTCGTACAAAAGGTGTTCAAACCTGCGTCTTTGCTCCAATAGCTCAACATTTTTAATATATAGCTGTTGAGCCAGTTCTTGAATTGGCGGACTTGGCAGTTGTTTATCCATGGCAGTTTTTGTTAATTACTATTAAAGTTTACTACAAAAATGGATTATAACTAAGATTTAAAGTTGATTTTAGATTTTAGCGACTCCGGTAACAGATCAGATGTACTGTCCTTGGGAAATTTTCGAATAACACTAATGCAAACATCAATTGAGGCTTTTCCAAATAAAAACCCATAGGTGTTAACAATTTTCTCTATCGCAACACCAGTACCAACATCCTCCACAATAATATCGTCTATCTTTTGAGATTTGAATTTAACAACACCCGACTGAAACGCCATATCTCTAGCAAGTTTCTCGCCAATAATATTACTTTGCTCTTTAATTATCTCTCGAATTATATCGGCAGGAAGCATAAATTAAACCTTTTTTAAATCTTTCTCGACACTTCCAAAATGCAAAAGACCAAATGCCATAAGAGAATAAGAGACTACAAACATAAGGTCACTCAAACCACCCGCATACCATATACCGGTGTTATTTTCATGTAAAAAAAGGCTATCTGCAAAATATTGAAATAAAAGGGCAAACAGGATAAATACCACCCTTTTTCTCATAACCCCACCCAACACATCTTTAGTGAGGTAATAAGTCAACATTGCTAAAGACACAAACAAAGCCTGACCAATTGGATAAAAGTAAACTAAAACTATCTCAATAAAAGGAAGCCCCGTGAGATCAGATCCCCTCAAAAATAAAAAGTAAGAGGCGATGAGTAAAACAAAAGGAACTATAATAGCTAAAAACTTATTTTTGTAACTATTTAAGGAAACCTTAAAACCGGATGCGTTTGCAATATTCCAAATACCGGCAATATATAAAGGTATGCTAGATAAATAAAATATTTCCCCAAAGGAGGGGTAAGCGTTTTCTAAACCGTATACATAGAAAAGTACAGAATAACTTAACTGACCAAGAAATTGTGAAAGCAAACCTAGGGATAAAAATGAAATGGATCTGCCAACATAACTTTTTAAAAACCCCCATTTTAAAGATATAACTAAACCCGCCAAACCCCCAAGCCCGGCAATAACGCCATAAGAATCTGCAAAATAATTATTTAAGGAACTGTCATGCGTTGGGACAAGAAAAAAGAGAAGCACCCACCAGATGAGATAAAAAATGCTAATTAATAAAGTAATGCCAAAAAAGAATGTTCTTTTACCCATAAGTTATTGATAACTATATGATAGTATTTATCCAAAAGGTGTCAATATTTACATGAATGGCTCAATTGAACAAAAGCTTAAAAAAGTTACCATAAACGCTAAAGACGAAATCTTAAGCGTCACATCTAAATTTCTACCATATTCAGATTTCGGGGTATTAAGTCTACTATGCTGGAATGATGCTGATGAAAACTCCTTTTTTACCACTGGAGATACAGTAGTCATAAAGATTAATGACTACCTAACAAATAATCCGGTTTTCTCTTTTCTAGGATCTACGCACATCGAACAAACAGTATCTGAATTGCTATCAGAAACAACAATGCTTAAATTTATCCCCGAAAATATTGTTGAAAAAATTTCAAAATCAAATAATTACCTGTTTAAAAAGGATCGAGATAGTTTCGACTACATAGTGGATACAGACCTTATAAAACAAATGGAGGGAAGTGGGTATAAAAAACTTAGAAGATGTATCAACAATTTTCAACTAGAATACCCGAAAACAGAAACAAAAGTTATAGATCTTAATGAAAAAAATCAAGTAACTAAAATTATGGAACTTTCAGAAAGCTGGTGTGATCTAAAAGAATTCGATAAAAAGCAAAAAGAGTCGGATCTCAAAGCAATTCAAAGATTTATTGAATACTCCGAGTTTTTTAATACTTTAACTGTAGGACTCTTTGATGGAGATAAACTTATTGCCTTTACTTTCAACGAGATTATTAACAACGATTGGGCTTTTGGTCATTTTGGAAAGTCCATAACCGAATATAAAGGAAGTTCACATTATTTGGAAAGAGAAACTTCGATTATATTAAACAACTTAAAAGTGAAATATTCCAATATTCAACAAGACACGGGATTATCTGGATTAAGAGAGGCGAAAATGACGTACAATCCAAATTTTTTCTTAGAAAAATATACTATATCTTGCGGTAAGTAAGAATAACCATTTCAGGATGTAAAGACCCCGTCCACTTATATTTTGACATAAACTCTTTAGGATAGGGTGGATAAAATTCCATGATTTTTTCAAAACCAAGAGAGCTAAATAGCTTATCGTAAAAGGAAGGCTGTCTAACAAATACTTTTACCCTCACGCCATCAAAGTTAGCATAGCCTACTTTAGGATCCTGAGCCGAGTCAAAATCTTCAAATAAATCCTTGATAAGCAGAGAGTCTTTAATGTGCTCTTTTGGGAAAACGCTAAAAATTAGTATCCCGCCCTTTTTAAGCACCTGTACAAGACTTTCGATAACCTCCTCAACATTTTCGATCCAATCAAACACATGTATTGCTGTAACTACATCATATCCTTGAGCAACAAGTTTACGTATTTCTGCATCACCAAAAGCTTTGATAGATAGTATTTTATCGGGAAAAGGAAACGTATCTTGGGCGATCTTTCTCATTTTGTCGGATCTTTCCACCCCCGTCACGTCTTGCCCTTTTTCGTGCAAGTATGCGCAAAAGTGACCCACACCACAGCCAAAATCTAAGATTTTTAGTTTATCCTTACCTAAAAAGCTTTTTTGATACTCAATCTGACTGGTAATTGCAGGCCAACCAACATGCACATTAACTGCAGCATCTGGGTGAACATCCTTACCACTTTTATGGGTATTAAACCTATCTGCGAGCATATCCCATTCGTTACTTTGCGTAGCAGTGTAATTATTCATAGAGTTATAAACAATGTTAACACAATAAAAACAAATCTAATATTAAAAGGGCATTCTATGGTGTAAAATCAGGATAATGAAAATACCAGCACAAATATTTGGCTACATATTGGTCATAGTGTCGGCAATCTTTATGGGCATTGGCGAAGGAAGTGTTATTGGTCTGGAGTTTCAGTATACATTGCCTAAAGTAATACCGGTTTTGCTTGTTTACATCATTGGGGTCATAGCCTACTTATCGGGACTTTTTATCCTTGCAAACAAAATAGGTACTGTTATTGGTCTTTGGGAAGCCATTGCAATAGGCCTGAGTATCTTTATAGCCGTTAAAGAACTCACTAAAAAAGGTGAGAAATTGGTCGTAACTACTGAAATGGTAGTTTGGGGAGTTCTATTGTTAGTGGGAGTTATCCTGGTTATCGTAGCAGGAGATAAATTTATTGCATTTTTCTTCAAAGAATAAGCCACTCTTTAAAAACAATAACGAATGACGCGTAGCATTCAGTGCCACGCAGTGCTAAAATACTTGCTATGGCAACAACCAGGGATTACTACGAAGTACTAGGTGTCGCAAAAAACGCCTCAGACAACGATATAAAACAAGCATATAGAAAACTCGCAAGAGAACATCATCCGGATATGGTTAAAGACGGGGATAAAACTGCGGCTGAAAAAAGATTTAAAGAAATAAACGAAGCCTACCAAGTATTAAGTGACTCCCAAAAGCGCAAAATGTACGATACCTACGGACATACGGCCGGAGGTCCTAGCGGACAAGGTGCGGGTGGTTTTTCAGGCGGTCAGTGGGGACCTTTTAGCTATTCCTACACCTCAAATGGTAACGGAGCCAATGGCGGCTTTGGAAACATTGATCCTTTTGATGTCTTCGAGGAATTCTTTGGCTTTAGAGGATTTGGAGGTCAAGCAAGACAACCAAAAAAAGGAAAAAATCTTCATTACGAACTGCAAATAAACTTTGCTGACGTAGTTCACGGCATAGAAAAAGAAATCAATGTTGAAAGCGGCAAAGTCACAATAAAAATTCCCCAAGGCGTACAAGATGGCACAGAACTTAGGTTTAGCGGTAAAGGCATGCCCGGCCCAAACAACCTCCCTGCAGGAGACTTATTTATAACATTAAGAGTAAGTACTCCAAAAATATTTCAAAGATTTGGAGACGATTTGGGAGTTGCACTTGAACTTGACTTTTTTAAAGTTGTTCTTGGAGATGTTGTAAATGTTCCGGTTGTCGATCTAAAAAGCACAGATGGGCTAGGTACGGCACAGCTTAAAATCCCAGCCGGTACACAATATGGAACACAGTTTAGAATAAGAGGAAAAGGTATGCCGCGTCTTAGAGGCAACGGCCAGGGCGATGTAATAGCCCAAATATATATAAAAATTCCAAATAAAATTACTAAAAAGCAAAAAGAGTTGCTTGAGGAGTATAAAAATGCCAAATGAAACTACTGATTTAATAAAAAATAACCCAATTAAACCTGAAGTAGAAATAACTGATCTTGCTAAACTGGACATTCGTATCGGCACAATCACCACCGCAGAAAAGGTAGAAAAATCGGATAAACTGATTAAATTAACCGTGGATTTTGGAGATTTAATTGGCGTCAAACAAATTCTCACAGCTATGCAAGAATTTTATGCTCCGGAAGATTTTATTGGCATGCAAACCACCTTTGTAATAAACCTAAAACCCCGAAAAATGATGGGGTTGGAATCTCAAGGTATGATTTTTGCAATAGATGGAAAAAAACCAATTTTCCTTTTACCAAAAGATAAAACCGTAAACGGCTCATCGGTGATTTAACACAATCTAACATGTCAAAAACTTTTTATATTAAAACCTTAGGCTGTCAAGCAAATATCGCCGACTCTGAAGCAATTTCAGGAGTATTGGAATCTTTAGGATATGAGGCAATTAAAGAGCCTTCAGGCAAAAATGAGGATGAAATACTGCTTAAAATTTTACCCATCTGCGATTTGTTTATCGTAAATTCATGTTCGGTTAGACAAAAAAGTGAAGATAAGGTGTATGGTTTAGGCAAATTACTAAAAAAGATAAGCAGTATGCCAAAGCCTAATAAAAAACCATTTGTAGTACTAGCCGGATGCATGGTGGGATCAGTTACAGGCGAACGTCAGAGATACGCATTTGATATTCTAAAAAAGAAAACTCCATGGGTAGATGTGTATATCAATCCTTCCCAAATACTAAGTCTTCCGGAAATACTGATTCAACAAGGCCTAACACCCCAAGCAGTCACTGAAAGACAAAAGGTAGATAAACAAGCTACCGATCATGCGTATATAAACATTTCTACAGGATGCGATAACTTTTGCAGTTACTGTGTAGTCCCCTACGCCCGCGGTAAAGAAGTTTCTCGTGACGAGAAAGAGCTTTTAGCAAAAATCACAAAACTTACGCAACAAGGGTTTACTCACATCACCCTGTGCGGTCAAAACGTAAACTCATGGGGTCTGTCAACATCACAAAAGTTTAATATTAGAGCAGGCTCAAATCAAAAATTACCTTTTGCAAAACTTCTAAGAAATATTCATGAGATTGAAGGCATTAAAAAAATCGACTTCATCTCATCAAACCCCTTTGATTTTACAAAAGACTTAATCGAGGCTGTAAAGCTTCCAAAAATATCAAACTACCTACACATCGCGATTCAATCCGGAAACAACGAGGTATTAAAAAAGATGAACAGAAGGCATACCGTTGAAGAATTTAAAGAGCTAGTTAGCAGTCTTAGATCGGCCAAACCTGACATGGAGCTTGGAACAGATATTATTGTAGGGTTTCCAGGCGAAACCAGGGAGCAATTTATGGATACTGTAAAACTTTTTGAAGAAATCCCGTTTAATGTGGCGTTTATCTCCATTTACTCACCAAGAAAAGGAACAACTGCTGAAAAACTGTATCCCGATGATGTTGATGCAAAAGAAAAAAAGTGGAGACACGCGTACCTAACTAAAGTTTGGCGTAAAAGTCAAAAAGGAAAAACTCAATGCCGAAAGTTATTACAATAGTAGGACCAACATCATCAGGTAAAACATCACTAGCCCTAAGTTTGTGCCAAAAATTTAACGGCCAAGTAATTTCGGCTGATTCCCGCCAGATCTATAAACACATGGATATTGGGACGGGAAAGCTTCCTATAAACAAAAGTGCATCTACCCAGCACAAAATAGTTAAGGATGATTGTAAATGGCAAATCGAAGGTATTGATATGTGGGGATATGACTTAACAACACCAGGTTCTTTTTATTCCGCGTATGAGTTTGCAGAATTTGCAAGAAACAAAATCTTAGATCTTCAAAAACAAAATACTCCGGTTTTTTTAGTAGGAGGCACCGGTTTTTACGTAGATACAGTTGCAGGAAAGATTAATTTGGACGAAATACCTGCAAACCAAAAGCTTAGAAAAGATTTGGAAAAGATGTCTACGGCACAGCTTCAAACAAAGCTTCAAAATCTTGACGCCACTGTGTATGCAAAAATTGATACAAAAAATCCAATGAGATTAATGCGCGCCATTGAAAAGGCAACCCAGCCTAAAAACCAACCAACAAAAATGCTACCGACGTTAGAAAACACTCAGTTTATATACATCGGCTTAACGGCTCCTAGAGAAACCTTGTACGCTAGAACCGATGCTTGGCTTGAGCAAGTTTGGCAAAATGGTCTGCTAGATGAAACTCAAAACCTAATTAAAGCCGGCTTTACAAACACACCTCAACTAAACGGTTTAATATACAAAAGTGCAAAAGCGTTTTTGGCCGGCACACTAACTGCACAAGACGCCATCCAAAGGGCAAAATACGATCTTCATTCATACATCAGACGTCAACAAACATGGTTTAAAAAAAACCCGGATACTACATGGTTTGACATTTGTGAAAAAACCTTTAGCCAAAAGGTAGAGGATGTTGTAAAATCTATACTAGATGGATAAAAACGTAATTATCTCTGTTAAAACAATATTGATAACTTTCCTTTTTGCAATAGGTGCATATGTTATCTACAAGTTGAGTAATGTTTTTGCAATACTATTTGTAGCTCTGCTTTTAGTGCTTGCCTTGGAACCCCTAGTACTATGGTTTAAAAAACAAACGGTCTTTAAACACCAAATAAACCGTGGATTTGCTGTAATCGCAACATATCTTATTTTTATCTCCGCAGTAGCTTTGATCTTTACAGTAGGATTACCACCTGCAATAACTCAAATTCAGTCACTCTTAACAAGCTTAAATACTGTCATCGCAGAACTAAAGCTTCCGGTTGAAGAACAAATAAACCTAACCACCATAATCCCTCAGTTTTCATCTATATCAAAGGGTGTTGTTGGGATAGTCTCCTCGGGGTTTTCTACCGTTACAACAATTTTTAGTTTATTTATGATCTCTTTATATATGTCGCTTGACTGGGAGAATTTAAAACGCCGTTTTATAGCCTTTTTTCCAAACAAAGACAAACTAGAAATATTGAGAATTATTCAAGATGTTGAGGCAAATGTTGGCAACTGGGTAAAAGGCCAGATGATTTTAATGGCAGTCATTGGAAGCTTAAGCTTTGTAGGTATGGCAGTTTTGGGCATTAAATACGCAGTTGCGCTTGGCCTGTTAGCGGGTTTGCTGGAAGCCGTACCAATTTTAGGACCTGTGCTTACAGCTGTTGTTGCTGCGGCGGTTGCTTTTATGGATGCACCAATTAAGGCTGTGGCTGTAATTATTTTATTTATAATTATTCAACAGCTAGAAAACAACCTTCTTGTTCCAAAAATCATGCAAAAAGTCTCGGGTTTTAGCCCCCTCGCTATTTTAATAGCACTACTTGTAGGAAGCACTTTCTTTGGAGTGGTGGGAACCATTGTAGCCATTCCCACCCTAATGATTGCAGTGATTGTAATCAAAAACGTCCTTCGCGCAGGAAGCAAATAAGCCAGATTCAGTATTAACCGACCATCTATCTACGCTCCATCTTCGCACCGTATCCGCCAAAAGGCGAAACTCACCGAGCAGGTTAATAACGGTACATTCGTGGATTGCTGCAGGTGGGATTGCTCGTTGCACTCCTAGCCATGTCTGCAAGCAGATTTAGGCTAGAGATCGTCACTGTTGCTCTCGGGATATGTTAATTCATATTCCGTTTCTCTTACTTTTCAGAAGAGAACACCAGCGCTTGGCCTTGCGGCTACACGTCGGAGGTTACCCTCCGTCCCTTGCTCTTTGCAGTCTGGACTTTCCTCCCCTGCAAGCACGGGCGGCCGGATAGCTTCCTGCATTGCGTATTTTACCATTTTTGCTAAGATATCCCTATGTCCGATGAGCTGGATCCTAACAAATACCACATGCTATCAAAATCCCAAAAAAAGTCTCTAATACTAATTTTGACCACTGCGTTTGTCATTTTTGGACCAATTATTACTTTTTTTTACTATAGTTTTGCCATAAACAGACCGGCACAGGTAGATATTGAATCATCTTTTGAAATAAAATCAGGCCAAGGGCTAAACGACATTGCCAAAAACCTGTACCTACGAAATCTAGTTAATTCTGAAACATTGTTTAAAGCTTACGTGTTACTAAATAATATGGATGACAGTATTGAGGCCGGAGTTTATAAAATCCCCGCCGGAGTTACAATTATTGATTTGGCCGGTATATTACAACACGGCACGGATGATGCGTCAGTAACATTTTTAGAAGGTTGGAGGGTTGAAGAATTTGCAAGACTTGCCAACCAAAGATTAAAAGATGTGGATTATGAAACATTTGTTAAAGAAGCAAAGCAATATGAAGGCTACCTTTTTCCCGATACATATTATCTAAGTTCAGATACAACCGAGCAATCTCTTTTAGATTTACTCAGAAATACTTTTAATCAAAAAACAAAAGATGTTTTAACGGAGGAAAATTTATCTAAAGCAAAACTAACTTTAGAGCAAGCGGTCATTATTGCCTCAATTATAGAAAGAGAAGAAAGGTCAGAAGAAGAACGCCCGATAGTTGCAGGAATTCTTATCAAAAGATGGAAAAATGACCAGCTTATAGGGGCAGACGCCACCACTCAATACGCTATTGCGGCTATAAGGGCGGGGTGTCCATTAGAATCATCTGAAGTATGCCCTAAAGATGAAATCGCAAAACAAGTACAATGGTGGCCCCAAGACATCACTTCCGAGGAATTAAGCTTCAACAGCCCATTCAATACAAGAAAAAACGCAGGTCTTCCGCCGGCACCCATTTGCAACCCAAGCCTTTCAGCATTAAAAGCCACAATCAACTATACAAGTACTCCCTATAACTACTATCTCCACGATAAAACCGGTCTTACTCATTATGCAAAAACTCTGGAAGAGCATAACTTAAATGTCGCCAAGTATCTAAGCGAGTAACGCGTTAGACAACATTTCTTTAGTAACTTTAATTCCCAGGGAGTCCATAACAAACTCAGGTATACAAATTTCACACGACACTTTAAAGCCTATTTCGGCATCCATCACTTTTGTAGCCAGCTGACAAGACAAATCACAGCAAATGGTCTGCTCCAAATCAATAAAAAATCTCATGGTATTGTCCGAAATGGGCAGGGCAAGTATCACCTTTTCGGCTTTATTAAAAAAGTAAGCGGTGTATTTATTGTCAGTATGAACAATTACCAGCATGGTAAGTTTCTTTAGCATAAGTTATAATAATGCAGATGTTAGCTCTGCTCAAAAACATTTACCAAAAAACTGAAACGATCAAAGGCAAGAAACTTTTGTACCTTATCTCCATTGTATTCTTTGTCTTTCTGCTACTCGGCATACTCTTTGGCTATATTACAAGTTTAATATTAAATAAAAATGAA
>CAYRWK010000020.1:0-14517 GCA_964427965.1 uncultured Candidatus Saccharibacteria bacterium
CCTTGTCCTTCTCAACCCTTTTTACAGCCTTTTCCATGGCAAAAATAGGATTAGCAGCAATATCTAAAGAAACTGCAGGATTCAGTAAAGCAGAGTCCCACTCTGCTCTGGGTGCCCCACCAAGTCGAGTAAGTTTATCTTCTTCAGGAAAGGTGGGTATTGAGGAAAATATTTCTTTAGGTGTGTTATTCATCAAATAGTGTTCCTTGCAGGTAGTCCTTCCAAAATACCTAATTGGTCACTTAACAGCTGTAGGTGGCGAAAAGCCCCCTCCCACGACTCGTAATCAGCATCAAAAACCACATCAGCAGTCTCTTGATTAAAAAACTCGGCAAACCGACCTTTTACATACCACAAATCCCCATCCCCTTGAGCAATAAAAAACCTATCTATCTGATAGTCCGCGATGCCAATTTTACTAAGCAAACGAGTCAACTCCGATACATATTTTACGTTTTCCTCATACGATCTATTTTGATCCAATATCACTTCACCCTTACCTTGTGCTTTTCTTGCATAATACTCAACAATTCCTTCATTTAATGGTCTCGAAAAAGCACTGCCAACACCCAAAGTGTGTAGTATTTCATGTGATAATTTGTGAGTTAGATACTGCTGCAGAGTGTCCTTATCCTTGGTGTTGATACCCTCTGTGGTATCTGTCATAACTACAATAGCCCTTTGATTACCGTAGTCATACTCCACAGGCATCGGCAGATCAGCATCCCAATACGCTTGCTTGTCCGAGCCACCAGCAGCAACTCCTTCACTTTCCACTTTATAAAACCAACCGGCTATACCCTCTTTTTGGTAGTACAACCTAATAAAATCATCATAATCACCCCGATCCAGAGTAAAAACAGAAATTCTTGCGTTAGTAAAGTCGTAACTTTTGATCTGTTTCTTAAGGGTTTCCCTATCTAATCCGGGGAAAAGTCGAGCGTACTCTGATCTTGGAACATATTTGCCAACCGTAGCTAGTGCTCGTTTGCAAGCCTCAGCTTTTATTAAAGCTTGCTCCTCTTTTGTCACTACCGTCTCGCTTTTTCTCATCTGGGCTAGGTCCTCCTCAAATAACTCAGACGGCATGCGTAGGCGATTAATTACCACTCCCCCAAGTTTTTTCTCCTCCCAAACTAGATCGTTGTGATCCGATTTTTCTTTTTCAATATTTGGAAGTATCGAAGCTGTTTCACTATGTCTCATACTAGAAATATTTCCATAAACATTTGCAATAAATATATAACGGGATTTGTCTTTTGACTACGAGATGTAAATAAGCATACTGTTGCTTAGCACCACCCAACCCACATTGACACATCATCCACTTTTACTTGCAAACACAACCAATATTCTCAAAACCTCCAACACGCTTTGCTTGCTCTTTGTTCAAAAACGTTCTAGCCTAACAATACTTTCCTGCTTCTCCTGTCCAGAAGCATGAACTTATCAAAAAACGCCCTGCTGCTGACGCTTCACAGTCGCTCCCGCGGAGCGTTTTTTCTTTTCTTCTATTATTAAAGACAAGCTAGTTCGCCCTTTTTATTGAGCTCTGTATTCCCAACAGTATTCAAAATATGTACACCATAGGAAATGTCGGAAACCGACTTTGTATTAAACCATCAACCAAGATATTAAGGGAATATAGTTAACCACAACACCATCTACTTCCTCCCTAACAAAACACCCTTCAACCTGGAATAATTCTCCCAATAGGAATCTACAAAACCCTCAATAATGCTTGAATTACTTATAAACGGCAGTAAATCCCTTTCAAAATCTTGCTTGAATTTAGTGTTTGCCAATTCAACTTTCTCATCTAAAGTTTTTATTAAACTTGATTTAACCAAACTATCGTCCTTCATTTCTCCGTAAACGTCACTCTCTTTTCTAGCTAAGTCAAACAGTCTCTCGTAGTTTGGAATGATCTCTTTTTGCAAAAACCACAGCAAATCAAAGTAATCGCGCCCTTTTATTGTCTCCATGTTCTCTGCTCCCCAAAGGCGGGATCTGTTTAGAATAGCCAAGATTTTACCGGCAAACAAAGTACTAATGTCATAATGTTTCACAAGATAACTGAAGTCAAAATCATTAAGTAGTTTTGTTTCCACCTTATAGTGCTCAGAGTTATTTGGCGACAGATCAATTTTTACATGAAGTAAAGGGCTTTCTGACCCAGATGCCAAATTTAGATAATCCAGTATTTTAAACTTTAGAGTTATTTGCTGATCGTTCGGTCTCTTATTTAAGGAAAAGCCTTGAAATAAATGCTTTTTCTTAAAGTACGCATCAATCTCAGTACAAAAATCGTTAAGATCAACAGGATCCAGTAAATCAAAATCTAAATCTTCCGATAACCTGTTTATACCGTAGACCTTACGCAAACAGGTTCCGCCAGAAAAAACCATACTTTTGCTATATTTTGGGTTTTCATATACAAAGTTTAAAACATAACTTTGAAGATACTCCTTTAGGGAACTCCTGATAAACAGCACGTCTGCCCCATCCTGCTGCAATCTTATTACTATGTTCTTCATTTTTTCCTCAATAACCATCTTTTAACTCCTTTAAAATTGTTAATAAAAACATGTATTTTTCCTGACCAGATAGGTTGCAATAGTACCCAAATTCCTGTAAATCCTTGTCAGTAATTTCCAATAAGTTTAGCCTAAACGATTCGACAAGCGCCTTAGTTATCTTTGGGGTTCTATACAATTTTAAATACAAATAATCAAACAACGCTTTAGCCTTTGTCGCCACAGCTACTTCAAATACTCCCCTATTTTCAATTCTAAAACCTGTGAAAAGTTCCTTCTTAATTCCGTAATATATAAAGTTGCCAAATTTGTTTCTAATAACTCTCTTTGTCTTTAATGTTATAGCTGTGTAAGAAAAGACCGACTCCGTTAAAATCGAAGCTTTCTGCAGGACATACTCCATACTCAAATAAGACGGCTGGCACAGCCTATTTGATAGAAATTCCGGATAGGAGTTTTTACTTACAGTATCAAGATTGCTATAAAACGCTCTTGTTGTATACGTCCCCCTCATAAGCCTTAGTAATACTTCATCATTTTCCCAGCGTACGACATTAGAAAAAAGGGAATTATCTTTTGCTTCAAAAAGGGATTTAACGGTATTGATCGTGAAAAACGGGGCTTTTTCCAATGGTTTTAGTTTGGCAACTTGATTCATATATTGTGTATAATATACACTGTATGCGGAGTAAGTCAATGGATTCTTGTGCTTCTTTTTAATATTTTGGGATTAAGACTAGGTCGCATCACGAGTTTGCGAGGTATATAGCTCGTGGGGCGAACGACCTTTGAGCGCCTTATGGGGGTAAAAATTCCAAATATCTGTTGCAAGCTCCCCTACATCATTTAGGATTTTAATACTTTGGTGTTTCTTGGAAATACCCAACAACTTCAGCGAGTCGGTTATAAAGTCGGCAAAATTATGGCTGTACCCTTCATTCAAAACCAGGTTAACTATCAAAGATATATCTCCAGTAAAATGATGCCTTTTGCGTAATAATTCAAACCTATCCTCTATCTCCCTCCTCTTTTTAACCACGTCAACTCTTTTTCTAGCCTTTGTAAAATCATCTTTCTCATCGCCACTAGGTTTGTAATACAAAACCGCCACTTCCTTTGGGCTAACAGCAACCCCTCGCATCATCTTTTTATACCTATCGGTAAATGCAACGGGAATAAAAACGGGATTGGAACCAAATATTTCCCATCGATCATTTACTTTTGCAATTCTACAAAAAAACGTTTCATTATTAGACATAGGCAATTTTGAAAGCTCTGTGGAAAACGCCTTATCATAAATGTCATACGTTTTCCCACTTTTCATGCCGTATGCTCTTGTATGATCCCCTGCAACACAACTTTCTATGCAAAACGGCTGGTATGTATTAGTGTCGATAACGGATTTTATTTCTTGTACTATTTCCCTATCAAGCACGCTTTTAAAAGTCTGATAATAGTCATAGAGAAATGTTCGTCCTGACTTTTGTTTATAATCAAACATCAACCATTCATTAAAAAGTCCTTCGACCTGTGGATTCTCCATGAGTGGAAAGTAATCAATATTTCCAAAAAAACGTTTGAGGGCGCTCTGCAAAATTTTTGGATTTCTTGTCGCAAATTCTATTATGTGACTAATGTTCATTTTGTGCATACTTTTTTCCCAAACAGATTGTACCAAATTAACCCAAAAACTGTAGTGGTGCTAGTAACGCCTATACCAATCTTTTTATTTTACTTCGTCTTCCCTCCTTATATCATCGGAAATATACATCAGTAGTTCATCAATCAATATGGGTGTGATCCTCTTAAACTCTTCCGGCCTAAGCAACGGATTTAAATCCTCCAGTAACACCTGCCTAGTCACATTCTTTAATATAAAGTCTTTCATAACATGCAAATATTGGGTGTATGACATTCCGGTGAGGTCTTTGATAACCTTGGTATTTACACTAAATCCCTGCTCAAAAAACTTATGAAGGTCGTAAAAATCCCTGCCAGCTATCTTCCCTGTTTTATCGTATCTAGCCTTAGCCGCAACAAACTTGTTGGCAAACATAGTATCAAGACTATGTCCTTTGCAATACATATTTATTTCCAGCAGGTTTTTACTTTCGTACACGTTAAATTTGCTAGGCGTATCGTTTATTTCCAGTTTTAGCGTATTTCTCTCATTAACCGGAGCCGGATATCTTAAAAAAAATTGCAAATGGTTTTTACTTTCGTCCTTAACCTCCAAATCTAACTTCTTAAATATCTTATGACATTCCTCCCGTACAGTATCTAGTGCTGTAATATCTGGCATGTCAAAGTCTAAATCTATAGAAAATCTATCTAGCACCCCAAGCAGGGCGGCGTAAGTTCCACCTTTAAACATAAGGTTATTTGCCAGCTTTTTATTGCCCAAAACCTCCCTAAGCAGACGAAACAACTGGTTTTTATGCTTTGCATCTTCTCTTCTTGGTAAAATCATTAGTAATTCACCTCCCTTTTTATTTCTTCTACTTTTTGCAAGTTAAACCCGGCCGGATTATCCAAATAATATTTAGGCTTCCAAAACTGAATATCAGCAACTGCCCGCTCCGGTGTGGCCACAGAATATCCTTGGTACTCATTGACTCCAAGCCTGTTAAACAACACATCCTCTTTTGCCTTTTTGCAGACATATGTAGTACCCTCAATTTCAACCTTTGCGCTTTTTGCACCAACTAATGTCACTTGGGAAATCACTTGCATAATTACTCCGGATTGTGCCAATACCGACTCCAAAGAAATATACGAATTAGAACCCATCAAAGCACAACCTATCTCGTATTTACTCAACTCTGAAACGGGTCTTTTGGCATACAAGCCTTTTCGCAGTTTATATAACTTACCTAAAGCAACGTATCTTTTTACAGTAGTCCAAAGAGTGTTGTCATTCTCAATCCCCCACAAAACGGCAAGATCTGCCGTGGTAAAAATGTTTTTTTGGGCTCTTAATAGGAAGCTTAGTTTGTTTCCGCCATTTATCCTGTACATATATGTACAGGATACTCCAATATTTACCAAATTTCAAATCAGAAGTCTAGTATATTGATATCGTCAAATCTACTAAAATGTTTCTTGTCAAAAGTATAAATACTACTGCATTCACAAGAAAGCATATCAACATATAGGTAGGCATCTTCAAAATCCACGTTTTTTGTTTCACATAAAAACAACGCGGCAATAATTTTTCCCTTATCTTCCATAATAATATTTTCAAGGTTTAGTAGTAATGATATCTTCTCTACTACCTCCCCAACAGCCAGTCCATAAAACTTATGTAATACAAAAAATATTTCTGAAATGACAAGAATATTGGTTTGAACCGTCAAATTACCGGTAATTAAACCCTCAAATACTTTTTTAGCTTTTTTGCTCAACCCGGGGTTTACCTTGTCATAAACAAGATATCTAAGAAACACATTAGTATCGATAAAAGGAATGTTATTTTGAAGGGCTATCATCGTAAGCTTTCAATTTTTTAGCTTCATTTATAGCGGTCTCAGGATCGGTAGATTTGTTACCGGGATTCACGCTTGCATACAGTTTTTTCACTCTGTCTACCCTATTTACAGAGGGGTACATAACCAGTGTTTGTCCGATTTTTGTAACAACAACCTTTCCCCCAAGCTCTAACCCTAAGGCGTCTCTGAGTTTAAAAGGAATTGTTACCTGACCCTTTTTTGATATATTTACGTACTCAGTCATGTCGGAATTTTACTGCTTTTTCCAACTTTTGTAAATATTTCCGATAGTAATAACATTAGCTCTTCACCATACCGCAAAATACCATCTTCCCGGCATTAGTCTGAATCACCCGGCTTACTTTTGCCATAACATCAGCTCCCACAAAGTCTTTAGCACCCTCCACCACAATCATAGTGCCGTCGGGCAGGTACCCAACCCCCTGGCTCTTCTCCTTACCTTCATGCACAACCCTAACAGTCATTTCCTCCCCCGGCAAAAGTACCGGTTTAACAGCGTTAGAAAGCTCGTTTATGTTTAGCACCTTTATCCCCATTGCTACCGCCATCTTGTTCAAATTAAAATCCAAGGTCATTAACCTAATCTTAAATCTCTTGGTTATGTTTAACAGCTCCTTGTCGGTCTCCGTCTCTAGCTGACCGTTACCCTTTTTCCCCTTACCGTTGCTAAAAACAATCACTTTTGTCACACCTTTTAAATCCTTAACAATATCCAAACCACGTCTACCCTTTTCGCGTTTTAACTTGTCATCATTGTCAGAAATTAAATGGAGTTCGTTTAACACGGCTTGAGGGATAATTAGGGTTGAAGTAATAAAGCCTGTTTTTACAATGTCAATTATTCTGCCATCAATTAATATCGAAGTATCTAAAATTATGCCGTTAGCAAGGGTTTCCTTGGCTTTGGTGTCATTTTCCTGTTTCTTCTTTTTGTCTTTTTGACGCCTGGAATCTTGAATTCTTTTGCTTTGTTGTTCCCAAAAATTATTGACAACATCTGTCACAGTTTTTGCTATAAAATGCTCAAACCACGCCCTAACTCTAGGAAAAAGCCTAAGACCTAGCCAGAATAGAACTAGCAACACCAACAGGCCCACTAAAAATATTATTAAATCCCAGTTTGGTGTTTCGCTCATGCCAATACCCCCATAGCCTGTTTGAGTGAGGGGGTGTTTTCAGGACTAACAACTAAAGTATAACCAAGCTTTTTGGCTTCCTTAACGCGCTTTTCCATATGAGGAACCCTGCGAATTTCTCCCGCCAAACCACATTCACCAAAAGCCACTACTTTACTACCAATTGGTCTATCTTTTAGTGATGAGGCAATGGCAAGGCAAACAGCTAAATCAACCGCATTTTCACTAACCTTAAATCCACCTGCCACGTTTAAGTAAACATCGTGGTTAGACAAATTTATACCCGCCCGCTTCTCCAAGATAGCAATTAGCACTAGAAGCCTATTAGTGTTAAAGCCACTTGTTGTCCTTCTAGGGTAGCCAAAAATCGTCTTTACAGTTAACGCTTGAATTTCAAAAAGCACCGGTCGATAACCTTCCATTACAACCGTTGTACAAGACCCTGACGCATTCTTTAATTTTTGACTTAAAAATAATTCCGATGGGTTTTCTACCTCTCGCATACCCTCCTCCATCATCTCAAAGATGCCAACTTCTGACACCGGACCAAACCTGTTTTTTGTTGTCTTTAAAAGCCTAAACATGTGTTGAGAGTCACCCTCTAAATACAACACCGTATCAACAATATGCTCCAAAACTTTAGGTCCTGCCACAGTTCCCTCTTTTGTTACATGCCCAACCAAAATCAAAGGTACAGAGGTCTTTTTAGCGATATTAGTAATCTTCTGGGTACATCCACGGACTTGTCCAATACTCCCCGCCATTCCTGTCAACTCCTCTGTGTATAGTGTTTGAACAGAGTCCACTATGACTAAATCTAAGTCTTTTTCACTTTCTATTGTCTCAGAAATAATGTCAGCGTTTGTCTCAGATAGCATAAAAAGGTTGGTTGCAGAGTACCCCATACGTTGTGCACGTACTTTTATCTGTTCCACACTCTCCTCACCCGCAACATATAAAATTTTTGCTTTTGGCATCTTTTGGGAAATCTGGGTTAACAATGTACTCTTACCTATACCGGGCTCTCCTGCTAAAAGGACAACTTGTCCAGGGATAAACCCGCCACCCAACACTCGATCAAACTCTTTTATCCCCGACAGCACTCTTTTTGGCGTTTGTGAAACAATTTCAGAAAGCTTTAAAGGTTTTTTGACAACATACGAACTCCTACCAGACATTGATCCTCCGGAAGCTTTTGAAGCAGTAACAACAGTCTCCACTAATGTATTCCATTCTCCGCAATTACCACACTGCCCCACCCACTGAGAGGTCTCGTAACCACAGCTCTGGCAGATATACATGGATTTGGTTTTTACCATAAACAAATAATAGTCTAAAAGCAGGTGGGTGTCACTATGGGTTTTTCTACTATGAGTAGAAATATCTTAAGTTATTTTTTAAACGGTTTAACTACAGCTACAATAATCCTGTCTTTTATTACCGTAGCAACCAAATTCAAGGGTCTATCTTTTGTTTCCAGCAACGTTTCCGCAACCCTATCCAACAACTCCTTCTCAACAATACGTCTAAGAGACCTGGCACCATACTCCTCGGAATACCCAAGTTTTAATAACAGTTTCTTAACATCAAGCGAAACCTTTAGAGTCACTTTTTGCTTAGCTAAAGTTTCCAAAATCTCATTTACGAGTAAGGTTACTACTCTAAACTGCTCTTCCTTCCTTAACCGCTTGAATACAATTATCTCATCAAACCTATTAAGCAGTTCCGGTTTTAAAATACGCTTAAGGTTGGTCTTAAGTCTTTCCTCTATGTTAGCGTCGTCAATTTTCTTTTCATCAAAGCCAATACCGCTACTATGTAAAAATTCCGTACCCAAATTACTGGTTAAAATAATAATTGCTTTAGAAAAGTCAAAAGTATTACCTTTTGCATCCTTTAGCTCACCCTCTTCCATAATCTGCAGTAGTATATTCAGCACGTCAGGATGAGCTTTTTCTATTTCATCAAACAAAACCACCCTTTCAGGCTGTAAATCTATTTTAGAAGTTAATTCCCCACCCTCGCCGTAGCCAACATATCCCGGAGGAGCTCCTACAAGCCTCGCCACTGTATGTTTTTCTGCAAAGTCACTCATATCTAACCTAATCAAAGCATTCTCACCGTGGGTAAAAGCACTTTCAGCCAAAACCTTAGCCAATTCCGTCTTACCCACACCTGTTGGACCTAAAAATAAAAAGTTACCAATAGGTCTTTTTTTAGATCTTAAACCTAATTTCGCTCTCACAAGACTTTTTACCATTAGTTCCACCGCCGAATCCTGGCCAATTATGCGACTTTTAAGCTTTTTACCAAGATTAGATAGGTTTCCAATATTATTTACAGAAACATCATCCCCATCTAAAACCCCCAAATCAGTCAAAGCATCATCTACATCAGGCTTTGTTAAAGTAACCTTAGTGGAAAAAAAGATCTTTTTTTCCTGCGACAACAGGGTATTTTCCATTTGTTGTAATTTACGTTTGTTCTTCAAAGCTACAGCAAAATCACCCATTTCAAGGTTTTTATCCATGGTCTGAGCTACAAAAAAGGTCTTATCCACCAGACTCTTGTACTTTTCAGGCACTACTCTCTTCTTCATTATTAACCTTGAGCATGCCTGATCCAACAAATCCAGAGCCTTTTGAGGGAACTTTGTATCCTTTATCTCTTCTTTTGCTTTCATATAGACATAGTTGATTAGTTCCTTGGAAATTGTCACGTTGTGAAACTGTTCAAGCCTTCCGGCGTTGAGTTTTAAGATTTCCTTCACTAATTTCTCATCCGGCTCGTCTACCTCAACACTGGTAAACCCCTCAAAAATATGTTCATTCTCAGAAAAAAGCTTATCGTAAAGGGATGCGTTCATAGTGCAAATGTATCTAATACCTGCAGTTTCCAAAGCCGACTTAAACATAGAATAAAACATAGGGACAGTTGAGCCCATACTGGATGTAAAAAAGATATTTTGAAAGTTTTTTATAAATAAAATTACCCTACCGGCACCTTTTAACTCCTCTATCAAAGCCCCAAGCACAAACTCCAAGCTATTTTTATTAAAAGCATTGGTCATAAAAGCCAGCAGATCAAATTCATAAATATTGTGGCCAACAAGAGCGGGAGGTACGTCTAAGTAGTTGATGTTTTGTGCTAATAATTCAATCATTGCTTGTTTACCAACACCTTTTTCGCCAACTATAAGCGGGTTTGCATTGTTTTTTTGGAGTAACACTGAGATTAACGAGCGGTATTCTTCCCTATCTAACAAAGGTTTTTCGAAGTCTTTAAATAAACGTTGATTTATATTGACACTAAAGGAGTCGAGTAATGGTGTCTTGTGACTTTTTTCTATAGCCCTAATAGTGTTTGGAAAGATATTCATCTTGATAAGTTCCAAGCGAATGGTATTAAAAGAGGGTGAGGTTGTAATTTTAAGTAGAGCAAGGAGTAAGTGTTCTGTCCCAACATATGAATGATCCAGTTTTAAAGCTTGGTAATAACCTTCCTCAACTAAGTGGTTAAGGTCTATATTAAGTTTTTTATTTAGTTTTGTTTCAGGAAAAGCTTTTAATAATACCGAGCCCATACCGCCCGAATGAATAATTGCATCAAGCACCTGACCTGATTTGCAAAAATCATCTTGAGGGAGGCTTAGCAGGGCAGCCTTAGCTCTCTGAGTGAGTTTATCTATTGGCATAACACTACTCTACTTGTCTTACGCTTAATGCAAGCTTTTGATTGGCACCATCAACTTGGGTTACAACCACGGTCACTTCCTGGCCTTCTTCCAAAGGTCCATTGGTTTCTGACACATGTACCAAGCCGTCAAGTCCTTTTTCTAATGTAACAAAAGCACCAAAAGGTACGATCTTGCTGACAGTACCCTTAACTTTTTTGCCAACCGGATAACGATCTTCTACATTATCCCAAGGATTTGTGCTCAATCTTTTTACGCTAAGCGCAAGCTTGCCTGACCCGTCATCTACACCCAAAACTTTAACTTTAACGCTCTCGCCTACTTTAAAGTAGCTGGACGGGTGATTTACTTTTTCCCATGCAATCTCGCTGATATGCACCAAGCCTTCTACCCCATCAAGATCAACAAAAACACCAAAAGGCATGATACCGGTGACAATACCTTCTAAAATATCATTTTCTTTAATGGTAGAAAGTTTTTCCTGTCTGGCGCTTTCGCTATAGGTAGAAAGGGCGTCTTTTTCAGATAAAACCATTCTATTTTTTACTTTATCAAGTTCTATTATTTTTACTTTAAGCACTTTACCTGATAATACTTTTAGTGAAGATTTAAGTTCTGCCTCGCTTCCTGCAGCAAATTTTGCAATATCGTTGGCAAAATGTACTCTGTCCAAATGAGAAAGAGGTATAAAGCCTCTCATTCCAAAACAATCAGCCAAAAGCCCGCCCTTATTGTATTCAATGATGGTCGCCTCTAACACTGAACCATCTTTATATGCAACTTCCAAATCGTGCCATCTCTTATCTTTCTCGGCACGTCTTAAGGACATTACAATATAACCTTGATCGTTTTCAGCTTGAATTACCTGAGCTAATACGGTGTCTCCGGGTTGTAACTCTTTGTATGAACGGTCTTCGCCAAGCTCAACACCGGATATGATACCTTCGGATTTGGCTCCAACATCAAGTAGAATCTCGCCATGGGAAACGCTAACAACAACACCCTCAACCAACTCGCCCGGGTAAAACTGCTTGATTTCAACGCCTTTATCTTCTAAAAGCTTTGACATCACTGAACTAACTTTAGATACTTTTTTTGCTTTTGACATTTGAATTTTTTCCGCTTTGATTAACTAATTACTTTTTGGCCATAACAAAGCAAGCAACAATTGACCCAGACATTTGCACAAATGTGCAAGGGTAGTTTGTAGTGAACAAAATCCCGGCGACGACCTATCTTCCCACTATTGTAGTATTTTCGGCGCTGGTAGATTTAACTTCTCTGTTCGGAATGGAAAGAGGTGGAACCCTACCGCTATCATCACCGAGATTTTGCCCACTATGTAGTTGTCAAATACTCGCAGAAAACTCTGCAAACTGAACATGAAATCCCTAACAAACAATGCAACATTGATGCACAATGAAAGCAAACTCAAATCAACAAAAAAGATGCGCAAGCATTAGTAGTGTTCGGCTAAACACATTACTGTGCGTACACCTACACCCTATCAACCTAGTAGTCTCCTAGGAGTTGCGTCAGCTTAAAGCTGAAGAGTTCTAATCTTGGGGTATGCTTCGAGCTTAGATGCTTTCAGCTCTTATCACGTCCAAACGTGGCTACCCAGCAATGCACCTGGCGGTACAACTGGCACACCAGAGGTTTGTTCATTCCGGTCCTCTCGTACTAGGAACGAATCCCCTCAAAACTCAAACGCTCGTTGTGGAAAGAGACCGAGCTGTCTCACGACGCTCTGAACCCATCTAACGCGCCACTTTAACCGGCGAACAGCCGGACCCTTGGGGCCTCTACCTTCCATTATTACTAATGGGGTAAGACTATACCTTCACCATAGCTGTAAAAGCTTTAGGTGCGAACCGTGTGATAGGTTGCAAACAGCAAATTCTATCTCATCTTGAAATATTTGCGTTATCTCAAGAATCAGTCGTTACGGGAGTTAATATCACAAATTAAATGCGCGAAATTCTTTCTTCTATTTCTGGATCTGACGTTCAAAGAGGCTAAACTATCTGCAAGTTCAGCAACTTTAATCAAATCTTCTTTTGAAGAAATACTTTCCCTCAAGATAATTGTGGCGATTAAGGCTTGTTTACGTTTGATACGAAGAAAAGGCAATATGCGTTGTAAAAACAATGCAATTTCCTTCTGATCGCGAACAAGCCATTCAAAAGAATTATCACAGGACCGAACTGACCCAACACCAAAAGTGTTCGGTATCCAGTCTATGAATTCTTTTTTCTTTTGTGCAATTTTGACAATGACACGGACTCTAAATCCATATCTTTTTTCGGAGTGTTTCTCCAAAGAAGCCATAATTGCACCATCACCATCAATTAGTCCTGCGAGATATGCAAATTCTGCATTAGATACTAACTTTCCCACGGTATTAACCTTCATAAATATATTATACCTGGGATCTATCTTAGATCCCAGAATATATTAAAGGCCTTCACCGTTTTGGGTTCGTTTATTGCCCTAATGTTTCCATTAGGCGAAGCAGAAAATCTACTTCAGTCCCAGGATGTGACGAGACGACATCGAGGTGCCAAACCTTGCCGCCGCTGTGGACGCTCGGGCAAGATCAGCCTGTTCGTATATTCCATTATTACTAATGGTACTGACTATATCTTCACCCCCTCAATCATCGAGGGTGTGCGGCATGTGATAGGTTCTAAAAAGAAATCCTATCTCTCCATCAAACTGGATCAGTCGATACGGGGTTAAGAATCTTTACCTAACTTGTATTCCATACATTTAATAATGTACGGTTTGATGATTCTAACAAGCTCGTCTGTTTCCTTAACAGTGAACACTAAACACCAACCTTTCGATTTTTTCTTAAGTCTTGGAAACAAAGAAAAATTCGAGGATAGTGCTTCCAGTAATTTACGGAATGAAACTTCATCGTAATTAGGTAAGTAGATATACGCAATTCTATCCCTCTTGTAGTAGTAACCATCATCCATAAACCATACGGCTAGGGATGAGGGTTTGGTAAAAAACTCTACAAAATTTTCAGGTAGAGTTTTTACACCACTTAAGGAGTAAAAAAGCGTTCTAAACTTGCCAAATTCTTCAGAAGCATAAGACTGTGCTCTAACGTATGTATACGTTTTTCCAAATACAGGATTATATCTTTGCAAAGTTGACAATTTTGTTGAAAAAAATTCAGAAAACTGTCCCACTTTCCATGCAAGATATTCTCTTTGTATGAAACCGTGCTCTAATCTTATTCTGGCGTTTTTCGAGCCCGTCTTTTGAAGATAGGCATCGCCAAGAATCATTCCTATTAAGATGTGTTCTTGTTTTTCTGTCATAGAAAACAAAAATTCTAACTTCCCTCGGTATTAACCTTTATAAAAGGCCTTCACCGATATTAGCCACATTTATTACCCCAGCATTACTGCTAGGGAGGACAACAACTTTCGCTTTATCCCCGGGGTAACTTTTATCCGTTAAGTTCCGCGCTTACCAAAAAGCAATCGGAAGATCACTAAGTCCTACTTTCGTATCTGCTCGACTTGTTGGTCTTGCAGTTAAGCTCCCATATATCTTTACACTTATAGCACCATTTCCATCGGCGCTAAGGGAACCTTTGAGCTCCTGCGTTACCTTTTAGCAGG
>CAYRWK010000021.1:0-14432 GCA_964427965.1 uncultured Candidatus Saccharibacteria bacterium
TCGCCATTTCCAATGATTATTGTTTGAGGAGATATTGTGTTTCTAAGTTCCACAGCCTTTTGGATTTCATCCCAATTGGCTTTGTTTTTTGACATTTGTGTGGCTATACGACCGTGTACTGAAAGAGCACTAAGCTCTTGTTTAAGTAGGTGCCCTATCCAAGTTTCTGTTTCGATTTTGTTAAACCCCAGACGGGTTTTTACACTAAGAGGTAGTTTTGGAGCGCCTTCTTTTACAGCTTGAATAAGCTTGGTCGCTAATTCTTTGTTTTGAATAAGTCCTGCCCCTCCCCCAATTTTTACCACGGCTTTGTATGGGCATCCCATGTTTATATCGATTCCATCAAACCCTAAATCTTGAATGAGTTTGGCACTTTCAAAAAATGTTTTTGGGTTAGTACCCCAGATCTGAGCAACAATTGGTCTTTGTGCCGAACTAAAATCCAAAGCGTCTATCACCTTTTTTCTGCCTTCTGAACACAGTGCATCTGTGTTAACAAATTCGGTAAAAAACACATCAGGCTTAGCTGTTTGAGCAATAATCTCTCTAAAAACAAAGTCAGTTACGCCATCCATTGGGGATAGTGCTAAAAATGGTTTATTCTCGTTTGCTAGTTTTTGCCAGAAGTTGGTCACAACGGGATTATATAGTTATTTTGAGAGGTTATCCAACTTTTTTATATATAAACATGGTAAGAAGTCCAATAAAACCACTAACAGCCAATCCATACACAAGATTTATTGGGAAATACTTCAATTCAACCGTATGTTGACCTTGTTCGAGGTTAAATCTTAGGTACACGTCTTTACTGTCGCTGACAAAGTTTGTTTTATTACCATCAACTAGTATTTCCCAACCATGGTAGTTACGGATAAGGGTTTCTATTGTTTTCTTTTCAGTAAGATTTAGTTTTAAAATAAACCTTCCCTCCTCTTTGATTAAATACTCACCCTCAATATTATTTTTAATAAGGTCTAATTTATCTGTGTCAATTGAAGTTTTTGTAATTGTATTATCGGGGTTAATAAGGTAACTTACACCAAGTTGTTGCATTACTTCGGTTCCTGCTCCTTTAAATCTTCTGGTATTTAGGTCATAAAGTGCTAGGTGATTGATGTATGTTTCCGGTTCAAAGCTAACAGCGTATCCAAACAAATTCCAGCTTGGGTAATACAGGGGGATATTGCCTTTGATATCTGTATCTAAGTAAAGTACTCGTTGGTTTGCTAGTGTGCCTGCGATTATTGCAAGGTCGGGTTTAATAAGATCAGACCTTTGTTGCATATTGGTTTTCCATGCCAGGTTAGAAAAAAACAACACATCACAAATAACAATGCAACATGAAAAATACAAGAAAGCCTTCTTTTTTGTGAGTAAATACACCGAAAAAGAAATTCCAAAGATCGCTGTTATAGTTGCCCACTCGTTAAAATATGGTAATAATTTAATTGGCACTGTTTTAAAGTAATCCAATACCGCTGTGGTTGTGTATTTGTGAATATTTCCAATAAACACTACCACCAAAAATAATCCAAAGGGAATTAAATACGATACATTTATTAACATTTCTTTTATTTTTATCTTAGATTGTTCTGATAAAAACTTGGCGATTAGTAAACCTGCTGCAAAATGCAGAATAATTTCATATCTGATCCAGTACCTAAAAATGTTAAATGGTGGAAAGTTAAACAGGGTTCCAAAAGGTGTGTAGTCTAAAGTTGCTAGGATTAAGAAAAGTGCCGCATTAATATAAAAAAAGTTTTTAAGGTGACTTTTTTTGCTTTGAACAAACGCATAGATTGTAAGAATTAGAGTTGAAAAGCCAAAGTAAACAGTATTTTCATGAAATAACCAAAAAGATTTGATGTCGCTTGCGATGTAATTTTTTAAGTAACCAAAAGGAAAAGGAAATACCAAATTGGAGACCAGGAAAGGTACGGTTATAGAGCCTTGCGAAAAGGGGATTCCTATACTACTGCGGTATGAGTTGAAGTATGCAAAACCAGAAGTAATAATCACCGGTGCACAAAAAGTGATGGCGCTAAGTACAAAAATTGCAAAATATTTAAGGTAGGGTTTAATGTTTTGTATTAACGGCAAGCGAGTTAATGCATAAAAGAATTCTGCTAACAACACTATGGCTACTGCGTTATAGTTACCGTAATAGATGCCGACTGAGGTAATGATTGCGTTAAATAGCGCCCACTTTTTATGCTGGGTTTGAGCAAATTGTTCAATTGTATAAATTGCTAAAGGTAACAAAAAGTATACGTAAATAATGTTTGTGTGGGCAAACCTTGCCGTTACTTGAATTGAGAAAAAGTAGATTATGTGGGCGACGATGAACGAAAAATCGCTAAACTTTAATTTTTTGGCCAAAAGATACATGCCAAGCGATCCTGCAAGATAAATCAAAAAATGCTCAACTTTTAGAACTGTGGTTGGTTGCAGTAAAAAGGCTAATAACACTCTAATTGGATTAAGATAGGCAAATTCGCTGTTTTCATAAATTGGAAATCCGGAAAAGATGCGTTCGGTGTAAAAAGGAAATCTATGATTTAGTAAAGATTCTTTAAGATAGTAAATGCCCGGATAATGCAATGATTGGGCGTCCCCTTTGCCGATGATTTGTCCTTGGAAAAGGTATGGGAAGTAGAAGGCAGAGTATAGTAAAATGACAGCTATGCACAAAGATACTTTTCTTATTTTGTTCATAAACATGTTTGTTGATGGGTTTATAACACCCCCAGCTCGTTAGCTGTTTCCAGCATTTTTCTTATCGCGGGGTCATCCAAAGCCTCTAAAACGTTTTCCCATAATGCTAGGTTTATTTTTGCCCACTCTAAATACCTTTTTTTAGCTATTTCTGTGTAAAAATAACTATCTGCTTTCATTAGAGGTTTCTGCTCATCAACTATTTTAGTTGCAAGTTTTTGAATATTGTACTTATTCTGAGTAATAAACTTTGAGGCGAAAAGAATTGGTGTAGTCGGGAGGGCTTTGAACAGGGTATCCGCATCTGCTAATGCTTTAGATTCGTTTGATAGTTCTCTATCCTTACGATATCCAAGGTGTGAGTCTTCAATCAATCTGCTGATTTCTTTTTGGGTTGTTTTATCGTATCCAGCTTTTGCCAGGTATTCTTGGATTTGTAGGTTGGCGGCCTCCGGCTCGAGTTTATCTGAAAAGATATAGTTAAGATCGTGTAACAGGCCTGCGGAAGCAACAATCTCTTGCCTTGCTCCCAGCTCTACTGCAAATTCGACAGCCTTGTCATGAACAAATTCTATATGGTGCCAGCCATGAAAAAGCAATTTTGCTTTATTTTCAGGCAGGTGGTAAAGAGCGTAGACACTACTGTATAGCTGGTTGTATTTGCCAGAAAAATTATTGTTAATCATTATTGGATTATACTCCAGGGTTATAAACCTTAGCCAAACAAATACAACTCCTCCTCTGCGCGAGTCACCCCTGTGTACAGCCACCTTTTCCACATATCGTCGTCTGTTTGCTTAAATCTCTCCTCAAACATCACTACTCTTTTAGCTTGACTGCCCTGAGCTTTGTGAACAGTTAATGCATACCCAAAATCAAATAAATCCCCCTTCATTGCATATTTTCTGTTTGCCGTAAAATTTATGCCTGTGTTTGCTCCAAATTGTGGGGCATATATTAAGCCCGCATAGGGCTTTTCTGTGTCATCCATGGCAATTTCAACGTCGTACCAGTCTTTTTCTTTCTTTCTAATATGTTTAAGTGTTCCAAGCATCCCGTTGTAAACACCCTTTTTATGATTATTTCTAAGGCAAATTACCCGATCACCGGGTTCCGGGTTTGGGCTTTCAAACCCCAAAGAGTTTCGGATAAATTGATTAATTTTGGTTCTGGTTGAATTATAACCGCATAGCACTAGGGTGTTAGTTGTGTAGTTTGTTAATAGTTCTGTACTGATTTCTGATGAATACGGGTCACTGCCGGAGTATTTAATAACTTGGGTTCCAAACTCTTGTACGGGTATTATTCCCGACTCTCTGGCAAATTGGGATACTTTTATGATGGGGTTGTCTTTGGCTTGTCTATGGATTTGAGTTAAAACAATATTAGGTTCTGACATGAGGTTAAATTTACCTCTTATAGGTGGAAGCTGTCCGTGATCACCAACTGCAATTATTGGTACTTTGTACGAAAGAAGGTCAGTCCAGATTGTTTCATCAATCATCGAAGCCTCATCCACGATTATTAAGTCTTCTTCTAACTCATCTTTTTTATCCCAGCCAATAATTTCTCCTGTAATACTTTCTATTGGTGTGTAAATTAAACCGTGAATTGTGCTGATAGTGTCTTTGTATGAAAGAGAGTCACTTTCTTTTAGTTTATTTTTAAGGTTTTGAGTAGCCCTACCGGTATAACTGCAAAAGGCAATTGAGAGTTTGTTATTAAGTCTGGTGAGTTCTTTTTTTAGAGTTGAGATGAGAGTGGTTTTACCTGTGCCTGCAAAGCCTCCTAACGTAATAAACTGGGTGCTGTTTGAAGAGTGCCAAGTTAGAAGTTTTGTGAGTGCGTTTTGCTGGTCGGTCGATAGGTGCATGTTACCTATTTAACCATGTTATTGAAATTTGTAGGATTGTTGCAAATAGAACCCATAGGAGATAGGGTATTTGCACTAATGCCACTACTTTGGCTTTGTTATATGTTGCTTTAATTAACCAAATAAGTGAGCTCAAAACAACAATAATATCTATAAGGGTAAGATAGTTGTTTTGTAGCACAAACTGAATGTAAGAAAAGGATAGGTTTGAGATGAGGTTGAGAACCATTGGTATAAATACTTTATTTGGCAGTTTCTTTTTTACTACTAAGTAGATTACATACCCAAAAGATATAAAAATGATTGGATATAAAATGGACCAGGCGATACCAAATACAGGTGTCGGTGGGGCGAATGGTGGTTTTATTATGTTTTGATACCAGAGTGTTGTGTTGTTCATGTTATTGGCTGGGGGACAGGGAATCGGACCCCGATCTACGCATCCAGAGTGCGTCGCCCTACCATTAGACGATCCCCCAATAATACTCTCAAAGCATTCTCTAACACGAAGATTTTACCATAAGAATAGGCTATTTGACCTGTTTTAAAGGTAGTATTTTCTACTGTAAATAGAGAATATGTTATTGCGATGGGGTTTTGAGGGTAGTACCATAAACATATGCCCAAGTCCAGTCAGCCTCAAGAGAATCAATCTGGTGATCCGGATATCCCAAAGCTAGAAGGTAGGTTTAATAGTTCCATGGTGAATATCCGCACTCATTACGAAACATTAAGGGAAAAGGCGGAAAAAAGCTATGGAGACATATCTTCAATTACATCACTCATAGGTGAAAAAGGTGACGAACAAGATATTACTACACGACTACAATCTCTGGAATTTATAAACGACCTTCTTGAGATAGATGAGTATCTTCGAAGGTATGAGATAAGTGGTGCCCTTTGCGAGGAACTATATCATCGACATCTTGGCAGGGACATGCGCGAAAGATCCTATACCCAAAATAAAGATGATTGTTTTACCTTGGACGTTCTTGATAAAGATCGTGATTTTGTATACGTTAGGTATGCTCCTGATATATTTTCCCCCGTTAACACCAAACTTGGTCATGGAAGTGGGGATCAGGCTCTTGGGCAGGTTAATTCTGGAATTGAAGATCTTTGTACTTCTGCAGGCATAGATCCACATAAGTATGAGATGTATAGACCCGGTGGTGTAAATTTTTGTTTAGCATTGCGTGACGTACCAATAGAGCAGCTTAGCACAGTATTGAGTAAAATAAACTCTGTAACCTCCCCTGTTTTTCAAGAACTTGAATCACCTATTAAACCTCTTATTGTTAGTACTGCTATCACTAGAGCTGAGGTTATTAAGATGTTTAACGAAATGCAAAGAGAACTTGCAGCAAAGGGTCATAAAGACGAACTGAAAGTATTTGGAACTGATGGGGAGGGTGCAAAATATATTACAAAACTATTTCAGGATATCTCGTATTTTAAACTTGAATATTCTGGTTTAAAATCTCTTTCTTATAGAGTCTTTGATAAGGTGAGGGAACTACAGGCTGAAGGAAAGGGTTTAGAAGAAATTGAGGAGTTTTGGAAGATGTATATTTCCTTCTTTTTTCCCGAAGATTCAGGGTTTTCTAAGTTTGATGCGTGGGTTCCTACAGATACAAGAAAATCTGAAGAGGTGAAAGTTGAGTTAGATGCGGAAATACTGTCTGTTGTCCAGCGAAAAGTATTTAACGGTTGGAAAGAAGAGGATGTGAAGGAGAACGCCCTTTCAAAATTGATCTTGGAAGCAATGTCCCTAAAAGTTACCGATTCTCGAGGTGATATTCCCAGTAAAAAAGAATTGCAAGAGAAGGTCTCACAACTTGTCACTGAAAATAATAGTGTTACATCTAGTGAGTCTGGGTCTATAAGCCTGGTGTTAAACAAAGAGGCTAAGGATATATCCCTGGTGGAATTTCGTCGAAAGTATGTTACAAAAGAGAAAGTATTATTGGATTCTATAGTGTCAGGTACAGTTAAGCTAAGTACTGCTGTTGAAAACTACGAGAAAGGTGAATTGGATAACATCTCTGAAATTGATAAGATCGTTAATCGACTGACAGTAGATTTTAGATTAAAAGATGCTTTGCATAGAACCGATATTAAACTTCCCGACGGTCGTCATGGCTTATTAGAGTATATTTCTGATAATCTTGCTCTAATAGGAGATGGAAAAGTTACCAATCCTGAGCAGGTAAAAAAACTATTTGCTCAAGTTAACTCCATTTTTTATAAACTTAAAGAAAGCTTTGTGTTCGATCGCGATTCCATGACTGGATTACTCCATAAGGATGTTTTACAGGAAAAAGCTCGAACTATGGTTGAAGATGCGTTGCTAGATCCTAAAAAGAATGTAGCAATAGTTTCTTACGATGCAAATAATGTTAAAAAAGGAAATGAGATTGGGGATAGGTCTGTTGGAGATAATATCATTAACGGTATGGCCTGTGGGATTACTCGAGCCATACAAGATACTATTGAGGCTTTTAAAGGTGAAGATGTTGAAATAGATTATGTTGTTTCCAGAAGCGGGGGAGATGAGGATACAGTTTGTTTTATATATAAAAAGAAGTCAGAAAGCGGTGATGATGTCGTGATGGGGTTAGACGGTGCCGAATATAATCCCATTCAGTATGTATTACGTCGATTTGACTATCATATTTCACAAAACACGGTTCCCGGAGGTGAGCATGCTAAATCCTACTATCAACCTATGGAGATTAAAGTTGGTAGAGGTTATTGCAACATAGATCTTGGTATGAAGGCTTTGCAAAGACTTATTGATATTCCTGAAGCTTTGGGAGATGTAGACAGGTCTATGCTTATGCAAGCAATAGAAGATTTACCTAAATATCAAAGTGAGGGGGAAGATAATAAACCCCTAGATGAAAACTTCTATTTTTTGAGAAACACACTTGAGTCGGTGATGGAAAGAATTTCTGATAAGTTTGTTGATTACAACAAAGCTTACGAGAAATTCATTGATGTTTTTGAAATGTTGAAAATTCTAAAAGCTCATCCTGAAATTGACAAAGATTCTAACACCTGGAAGTTCTTTAGAGATTATATGAAAGGATCTGCCAAATCTTTGGCCGGGAATGGAATTGAGAAGTTGGAGGAAATATATGCAAGGTTAAACGCGAGTGGAGAGCCGTATAACATAAGAGAGAAGTTTTCCAGACAACAGTTTTTGACGGAATACGGTATTAAGGAGTTTGATAAAACTGAGATCAACGATAACCCTGAAGTTGAGACAATAATTCAAACAATTATTTCTGAGTTTGTGAAAAAACAAGTGACAACTTCTGCAAAATCTCTTTCTCCTGGGGAATAAGTTTAGCTAGATAATTTCCCAAAGCCATAAGCTCTTTCGTTTCCAAGTCAGTTAATTTTCTACCTTTGGTATAACTATTTACAGCAGAATCCACCTGCCCCGAATACATTCGGGCATCAGCAATAAGCTGTGAAATGATCCTAATTATATTCGCTTTATCCATAGGCATATTTATAATACAATGAAAGCATGAATCCAACACAACATAAAGAACAAAGGGTCGGAGTATTTGTAGATGTGCAAAACATGTACTATTCTGCAAAAAATTTGTATTCGTCAAAAGTGGATTTTGGTAAGGTACTACACGATGCAATAGCTGCGAGAAGGTTGGTTCGAGCTTTTGCCTATGTTATCAAGGCAGATGTTGGAGCTGAGAAAGAATTTTTTGATGCTCTGTATAAAATTGGTTTTGAAGTGCGTGAAAAAGAATTACAGGTTTTTTATGGTGGTGCAAAAAAGGGTGATTGGGATGTCGGTCTTTGTATGGACGCTATAAGACTTTTACCAAAAATTGATGTAATGGTCTTGGTATCTGGTGATGGGGATTATACTGATCTTTTAGACTACGCAAAAAGCCAGGGTGTTCGTACAGAAATTATTGCCTTTGGTAAAACAGGCTCATCCAGATTATTTGAGCATGCGGATGATGTGATAGATATGTCAACACTTCCTCAAAAATATTTGATTAGAGGACCTAGGTTTTCAATTGCAGAAAAAGGTGTTATGCCAGAGCAGTCGTAGTAAGGAGAATAATCAGGTATGCCCAAGTTTAAAAATATAAGTATAAAATTTTTCAAAAAGTTTAAAATAAAAAATCCTCAGAAGCTTATGAGGATGGCTTTTATTGCCGGTTCAGTCATTTTACTATCTACCGCTCTTTATCATTTTTATTTTGCTCGAAAGATTATTCCTGGTGTAACCATAGGTAACAGTCACTTGGGAGGTATGTCTTTTGATCAAGCAAAGTCAGTGCTTGGCAAAAAAGAGGTTGGGCTTAATAAGGTGCTGACGCTAAGTTATCAAGATAAAAAGTTTGAGATAAAACCTGAAGAAGTAGGTTTAACTTATAACTGGGATGCTACGGTTAGTCGCGCTTTTGAAGTTGGTAGAACAGGCAATTTATTTATTGATTCCAAGGATAAACTGGCTGGATTAATTAAATCTCTACGAATACACGCAATTTACGATATAGACGATGGCAGTTTGAGTCAGAAACTTTCTGTAATAAAAGGAGAAATAAACAGAGACGCGGAAAATGCCACTTTTATTTTGGATTCAACAAAGTGGAATGTTTTAGCAATCGCCCCTTCCTCTGATGGTATAAGAGTTGACGGGCAGTATTTGTACGATCTTGTGATGTCCTCTTTTAACGATTTTGATTTTTCAGAAAAAGTTCTAAGTGTTGATATAACACATCCTTCTGTGTTAATGCGGGATCTGGAAGATTTGACTGATGATGTTAAGAAAATTGTATTTAATCCTTTAAAAGTAACTTACGGCAAAAGAAGCTGGACACTTGGTCCCGCTCAAATTTTAAATTTACTGACATATTCTAGTGAAAATGGTTCGGTAAAGATCAGGATGAATAAATATGGTTTTGAGGCATACATTGAGGAATTAGCTCAGGAGGTTAACGAGCTTCCAAGGGGACATGTTACACAAGCAGATGATGGTACTGTGACCTCATTTTCTATTGTGAAAAAGGGTAAACAGCTTAATGAAAAACAGTTTAGCGAGGATTTCAAGAATGCGTTATTGGGGGTTAAATCGTCTGTTAATGTTTCGGTTTTTGAGGTTGGGGAGAGTGGGGATGCTTCAAAGTATGGTATCTTTGCTTTGCTTGGTGAGGGAAAGTCAAAGTATTCAGGATCAATACCTGGAAGAATTCATAATTTAACTTTGGCGGCTGAACGAACCAGTGGTGTACTGGTTCCTCCCGGTGAGACGTATTCTTTTAATAAAGCTGTTGGTGAAATAAGTTCGGCTACCGGTTATAACCAGGCTTATATTATTACAAACGGTCGTACGGTTTTGGGTGAGGGGGGAGGGGTATGCCAAACTTCTACTACGCTTTTTAGAGCTATTTTAAACGCCGGACTACCTATTACTATGCGCTATCCTCACGCTTATCGTGTTCATTATTATGAGGAAGAAAGTCAAATTGGTTTTGATGCTTCGGTTTTCCAGCCATCCTTGGATTTGCAATTTAAAAACGATACAGCAAATTATGTACTGATCCAGTCTTCTGCAGATGTTGCTAATGTTTCGCTAAATTTTAAGATTTATGGTACGCCCGATGGAAGAACGGTTGAGATTTCTGATCCGGTTGTTACTAATGTATCCGGCGCTCCCGCACCTTTGTATCAGGATGATCCTACTTTGGCAAAGGGTGTGGTTAAGCAGGTTGATTGGTCTGCTCCGGGGGCTAATGTATATTTTACACGTACGGTTAAGAGGGATGGCCAGGTGTTGTATAAGGATACCTTTAGTAGTAGGTATCAACCTTGGAGAGCTATCTTTTTGGTGGGGACAAAAGAGTAGTTTATGCCATTAACTACGTGCCAGTTGACGAAGGCGATTAATAGTAGATTTATTTATTTTGTGTAAATATGAGTAGTTTAGAACATCAACCCTCCAACAATCCATCTCCATGGCGAGTTGACATGGATAAATTTCATCAAAAGATGTTAGCTGAATGGGATACATCTACTGACGCATCCACGTTTGAATATCAAAAGGAAGGGACTGATATCGAAAGAGAGCTAGATATTACACGAGGAAAATGGCTTGACATTGGAGGTCCCTCACCAAGTTTGGATTGCTTTGGAGTTGATCCTACATCCAAAAGAAAACTATTTTCGGCGAACATCCGATTGAACCCCTACTCGGATAGTCAGTTGAAAGCTGATGTTTTAGTTGATAACTGTAAAACACTTCCATTTGCTAGTGAAAGTGTTGGAGCAGTATTTATGAATGGATTTCCTCCAATTAAACTAAAAGATATATCTGAGGAGGTTCATCGAGTTATTGAACCGGGAGGGATGTGGTATTTATTTGTTGCGTTTGGTGAAAACATTGACTATATAGAGGAGTTGGGATTTGAAGTTATTAAGATAAGTAATGTTGATGATACAGAACCAGGAAATAAATTTAAAGTATTGTTTACAAAGTTGACTTAGCTTACGATTGTTTGTTTTATTTTTCGAGGTAATTTATACCTAAGATACTGATTTCAGGGTTTTCTTCTTTTGATATGGTGATTTTTATGGTTGCTTTTTCGTTTTTGTATTCACTAACCATTGAGTCTTCTGTTTCTGTACTGGCTTTTAAGATCCAACCTTCTTCTGTCAATACGCTTTTATAAAAGCTATATATTTCTTTAGGGGTACGTTTAACCTCTAGGGTTACTTGGCGGCCTTGTTTACCAACATTTGAACCAAGTTCGGTTGTGCCCTGCATGTATGGCAGGTTAAATGGTAAGGACGTTGTTTGTGCACCTTTTACTTCCATTAATTGGCTAATAATTTTGGGTCGGTAAATTTGAAAATTAATGTATGAGAATGCTGTTGCTACACCAAGTAGGGAAATAATAACCATATCCTTGTATTTGGGACTTTTATAAAGTTTGGTGACAGGTTTAACGTTTGGTGCAAGCATTACTTAGATTATACTTAATATGGAGGGAAAGTACAAAATGCTATAATGCAGGGGCTTGTTTTGGTATGGCCCCATCGTCTAGCGGTCTAGGACGCTGCCTTCTCAGGGCAGAGATCGAGGGTTCAAATCCCTCTGGGGTCACCATTTACATATAACAACGTATATTGTATAGTTCTACCGTATGACCTTCACTCTTCTTTTCTATTCTTCAGGAAACTCTAATTACATTATGGATTTTATACGTTCCACAGAAAAACCTACTCAAGCTAAGATATTAAGGTCATTGGATCTAGTGGGGAAATATGGACTTAATGTAGGAATGCCTCATATCAAAAAAATGACTAAAAACTTATTCGAGCTGAGAGTGAGAGGAAAACAAGAAGTACGACTGTTCTTTAGTACTGAAGGTGACAAGATACTATTTCTTCATGGTTTTATAAAAAGACAAATAAAACTCCAAGGAACGAAATAAATATTGCTATAAAAAGATTGACACTCGTATAACATATATGTTATATATTAAACATGCAAACTTATAAACGTCTTAAAAAATCTATTTTGAAAGACCCGGAGGTTAGAGGACACTACGAAGCTTTGAAGGAGGAGTATAGCGTGATCTCTCAAGTTATTAAAGCTAGAATAAACAAGGGTTTATCTCAAAAAGCATTAGCTCAGAAGTTAGGTACAAAGCAGTCAGCAATATCCAGATTTGAGTCGGGAAACTACAATCCGACCCTGGTCTTTTTAGCTAAGATTTCAAAAGCTTTGGGTGCGAAACTGCGTGTTTCTATTGAGTAAATGTTTTAGTGTATTTCTAATAATCCACAGTTAAAGTTCTATGGTAAGGTTTTATATTAGGTTTGACTTGTTGCGACATTACCCAAAGGACACAATCCGTATCAACATCTACAATCTTGGGAAACTTCTTGTTAAGCTCCTTAGTAATAAATTTTATTGCCCAAATATCAGCCGCTCTTATTTCAACTTCATACTCGCAGTTTTCATCTATTGTTTTGTAATTATCAATCAGATTTGCTAAGTCTTTGGTATATTCAAGGATTTCAAAACTCCTTAGGATTTGAGGTATTTTATAGTCTGCGATTGCTGTTAACTTACTCATGTTAGAAAGTTGTTTTTTCTTAAACTGTGTTAACAGGTCGTTTACTGTTTTGGCATGAAGCGTTGCCCTTTTATAAAACCCGACTTTAGTACCCTTGTATGACCTAATATCGTTAAATAATGGAAAATTATCGCTTATTATCGATACCATTTTTAGTGCATCGTTTCCCGATGCCTCAATAATATTGTTTACGTTTCCTCCAAATTTTCTTTTTAACACGTATCCGACTTCTCTTATACATGTAATCCTGCTGTTTAGTAGCGGTATTTCGGTGTTACCTTCAAAAAGTTTCTTTCCGTCTTCATAGGTAAAATTTTCTAAATACGAAGGTTTAAAAAAGCTTTTATTAGCTTTTGCCTCATTTTCTAGCACTCTAAACAAAGCAACACTACCGTCAATGGAGCTACCGCCATCCTTTATAGTCCATTTTGGTTGATCCTTGTTTGCCCAGAAGCAGTAGACTAACGAGTTAAAGACGAAATCTATGTAATGCAACTTGTTAAAGTCCCACGTATACTTGTTTAAACCAATATAGCTAAGTTTTAGATCATCCTCCGTTATACTTTTTGCCAATTCTTTTATTTTGATCCTATTTATCTTTACAGAACATGAGTTATCCAGAACGAATTTTGTAGTTTTAAAAACATTTAGCATATTATTTTAAAGAAAGTACTACTGTTTTCATAAGTCGTAGAACCCTTCTTTGGAATTTGTTATCGGGTTGAAGTTACCTGTAAAGAATTTTTTAAGAACATTAAAATCTCCCCCAAGTATTATTGGTTTCATCCCAATAATTTCTGATTTATAACTAACGTCAGGAATTGGATTTAATAAAAATATCGGCTTTTTATTCACAAAGGCATAGCCCATATCCAGCAACGTATTTCCTCCTATGTAGTTTTTTATTCCATTTTTTGTGTAATTTATTACTAAGATACAGCTGGATTCTTTGATTTTTAAATAATGTTCTTCAATTGAGTTACGGTCGATTTTTCTCTGACCGTCTTCCTCTACAGTCCAATTTGCTTTTCTTTCCCTTTCTCCTCCGCCAAACCCGACTGGCATCATTACTTTTTCAAACCCTAGTTTGATAAGTCTGTCTGAGATATCTCGCATCTCGTCCATAAATGTAAGACTGCCGCAAAGTGTAATTTTCATATCAAAAGCTTGATGTTGTAACTTTAAGCTCCTTAAACGTAACTACATCCTGGAAATCATTTAAAGCTTTAAAAATTTCTGCAAACTCAACTAGTTGCGGTTGAACAACCTTATCGATGTCCTCTTCTTTTACCCACTGATAATCGCCTTCAAGGTTTCCGACTAAATCTCCTGTTGGGTTAAGAAACATAAAGACGTGCATAAGTTTATCTTCTACCAGCTCTCCAGTTTGTTTTGAATACACTAGGTAGTGTCTTATTGCAAAAAGTTTTGGTTCACCTGCAAGGTTTGCTTCTTCCATAAGGCCACGTTTTGCAGCTTCTTCCATGGTTTCGCCCCATTTAGGTTTTTCGGTGGGAAAGCCCATGCAGTTAAAAAATGGGTTCTTAAGCCTTTTATAGACCAAATATTCTTTTTCAGCAGAAGTTTGTCTGATTGCACATAAGATAGTTGTCACTTTTGCCTGTTGAGCGATCTTTACAATGTCCGTATCAATTCTGTTGGCATATTGAACATATTTCAAAAGTCGAAACTCCTTATGATGACAATAATTGCTGATA
>CAYRWK010000022.1:0-13349 GCA_964427965.1 uncultured Candidatus Saccharibacteria bacterium
GTCTGGTTTTGGGGGATAAATTCCAAGTTTTTTATAAGATTGGGTTTAGAAATATTAGTATTGAACTTTATTAACCCCGCCTGTGAAAGCAAAAAAATGATGCCAAGAAAAGCTAGGGAGTAGGTTATAAGTTTGGTGATAGTTTGTCTGGTAGTTAGTAATGAGAAGAATTGGTTTAACGTGTTTTTTTCTGCAATTTTCGCCGTGATTTCCTCATTAGTTAGTTGGCCGGTTTTTAGTTTTTCTATAAGAAGCAGGCGGTTTAAAGCCCATGATGGGTAGTGTCCTTTTACAGCACTTTCCTCATCGCCTTTTCTTCTGATCATGTGGGGGAGCCACTCCATTTTTGTGTAGTATCTAAGCCTATTGTAGGGATCACCTTTACCAAAATCCACGCCCTTTTTTATGGCTTCCTGTATTAATTTTTCGGTTGAAATATATGAGGACATAGCTTTTTAAATTATAGCACCGGTTTTTTGATTTTTATTCATGGAAATTAGTATAAGTAGTTGCGTTGAGATAATAGGTGTTGTACAATCCGGTTATGATTAACATTGAAAAATTTTCCAAAGCTTTTTCTGATAAAAATAGAATAAAGATCATTGATTACCTTACAAGTGGTCAGAAGAATGTCAGCGAGATCGCGGATAAATTAAATGTTGAAGAAAATTTAGCCTCTCATCACTTGAGAGTTCTTGCAGGACTTGGCTTTTTGAAGAATGATAAGAAGGGTAGAGAAGTGTTTTACAAGCTTAATGACACTAAATTTGTTTCTTTAATCAAGGATCTTAAGAAAAATCCTGCATTTAAAGATATATTACTCTCGGCTTTAGAGAACTAGTCTGTACATATACCTTATTTCTTGTATCCCATATATCTTTTTCTCTCATTTTCTCTGTAGTTTAAATAGTTTAAATCATTCATTTCTTCTATGTGGGAATTATGCGGGAATAGAATATAATACATCGATGTAACAGGGGTAAATCGCAAGGCACTAAGGTGTATTGTGCGGTAATTATATATCTACTGTGAGTAGAGAATGGGTACTTTAAACTAATTTAGAAGCAGGTATCTTGTATGAATGACTAAAGAGTACTTGTTAGAAAAAGTGAAAAGTTTTGGAATTAAGTACTTCTACATCCCGCTACTTGTAACTTTTTTGTTAGGAATTTGTACTACTTACTTTTCAATTCCAAAAGTTTTATGCAAAAACGATATAGATATAAAAAGTGGGGGAGAAGCACAGCCTGCCCCTGATGCAGTTGAAAATAACGCCAATTATATTTATGTAGATGTCTCCGGTGCTGTGTTAAATCCCGGATTATATAAACTACCAACTAGTTCCAGGATAGCAGATGTTTTAAAAGCAAGTGGGGGAGTAACAAATGAAGTTTCAGGAAAATGGATAGCAAAGTATGTAAATATTTCTGAAATTCTGGAAGACTCGAGCAAGGTATACATCCCGTTTGAGTGGGAATTATTGGAGGAGGATTTAGTAGATGCATTAGCGATGAAGGACGTTAGTTTACAGGGTGATATAGCAACAAGCGTTAGTTCTGCGGGGAGCGAGGATGAAGATGCTAAGGACGAGCCAACACAGCCTTTAGTTACTGATGTAAAAATAAACGTAAATACAGCCAGTATATCCGAGTTAGATACTTTGCCCGGTATAGGGCCTGCCTACGCAAAGAAAATTGTAGAAAGCAGGCCTGTGAAAGATCTTGCTGATTTAAAAGACCGTGCCAAGTTGCCCGCAAATACTGTTGAGGCTATTAAAGAGCTGATCAAGTTTTAGTTAATCAATGCATTCTTTTCTAAGATATAACATGACAATACTTCTCCTAGCTGGGGCCGTCGTCTTGCGAATATGTATGTTATGTGCGGGTGCATCCGGTTGTCCTAGCTCCAAGTTTGATTACTCTAAAGAGATGTCCGGGGAAGGGGTAGGCGAGGGTATAAATGTTTTTACATACTACCTTGAGCGGTTTAGGGACTCGGCTACTGTTCAAATTCAAAAATATTTACCAAGTCCCCATAGCGATCTTTTACTAGGAATGGTTGTAGGAATAAATTCTTTAAACAAAGTTCCTAGATTTAACGACGTCCTCAAGTCTACAGGAACTATCCATGTTGTTGTGGTATCCGGGTACAACATTTCACTAGTATTTGGTTTGGTGATAGGTATTGTTGGGAGTCAATACAAGATTAAAAGTTTAATTTCAGCGCTCGTTGTTACGTTAATTTATGCGGTAATTTCGGGTTTTGAGCCTCCGGTTATTCGTGCGTGGATTATGGGTACTATTGCGGCGTTTGGTCGTTATTACGGAAGGTCAATAGATGCACAGAAAATTCTTATATTTTCAGCCTTAGTCATGGTGTTAATAAACCCCGATTTCATAGTGAGTTTAAGCTTTCAGCTAAGCTTTGCCGCCACCTTTAGTCTTATTTACTACGGAGATGTTGTATCGTATATCATACAAAAACTGGTTACAGTGTTTAGGAAGAATAAGGATATAGTAGGAAAGAATGTTGCTATTCTTGGGGACTTATCGGCAACATTATCTGCTCAGGTATTAGTATTACCTATCATTTCATATTCATTTGGTAGAGTTAGCTCGATTAGTCCCCTAGTCAATTGCCTAATTTTGTGGACAGTTCCAATATCTACGGTAATGGGTGGTTTATTGTTATTATTGACATACGTCAGTCCCCTGCTTGCCAAAATTTTTGCTCCATTAGTTTATGTGTTTTTGGATGTATTTGCTCGTGTTGTGTATTTTTTTGGAAATCTAAAATATTCTTCAATAAATTTAAAAATCAGTTGGGAAGTATTTGTTATATATTATGTTGTAGTATTACTTATTCCCAAATTAGTTAAGGTCAAAAAATGAAACTACCAGGACTGATTGCATTTTATTTAATATATCTTTGCGTATCTCTTTTAAAATCACCTGTCCAAAATATTGATAAACCATATATTAAATTTTTAGATGTTGGGCAGGGTGATGCTACTTTAATCGTTACTAAAACCGGTAAAAAAATACTAATAGATGGGGGACCAGGGAATGATATAGACTGGTACTTTTCTTCGTCATCAATTATTGGGGAGTGCCATATTGAACTTATGATATTAACCCACGATCATGCGGATCACTCTGATGGGCTGGAAAGATTACTTAAACACTGCAAGGTTGATGACTACAGAAAAAGGCTATATGCAGGGGACATGATTACTGTTGATACTACCAACCTTAGGGTGCTGTGGCCTCCAAAAGATTATGATTTTACAAATACAAAGGATATTAACGATTCCTCTATAGTTATCTTGCTTGAAGATGGGGATTTTTCTGCACTATTGGCGGGTGATGTGGGTGGAAAGGTACTTTGTTCTTTGGATTACAGTAAATATTTAAAGGGTAATTTGGATGTATATAAAGTATCTCATCACGGCTCTATTACCGGATACTGCGATAAACTCCCTGTTTCAAAAGAAACAACCAGTGTAATTTTTGTAGGTAAGGATAACAAGTTTGGTTTACCGGACGAGCCAGTACTAGAAAATCTAACCGCTAAACAGTCGACAATTAGAAGAACCGATGAAGAGGGAACAATTGAGCTCAAGATGGAATAAGTGTGATATTATCTTTATATGGAAATTAGCTTGCTGTTAAAACAAAACATTGCAAAAGCCGTTAAGAATTTATACGGCTTGGATGTTCAAAATATTGTTATTGAACATCCTGAAAACTCCAAATGGGGGGATTATGCAACGAATGTTGCATTGGGGTTGTCAAAAGAGCTTAAGCAGGCACCTCTTGAGATTGCTAAGAAGATATGCTATGAGATACAGAGTTTTGATCTGATTTTTGAATCAGACGGTCAGAAATACCAAATATTTGAAAAGATAGATATAGCGTCACCCGGGTTTATAAACTTCACATTAAGCATAGACTGGTTACGAAACGTACTCTACGAGGTTTTGACACAAAAAGGGAACTATGGGGTTGGTAAATCCGGTAGCGGAAAACGTATTGCTTTAGAGCATTCCAATGTAAATCCAAACAAAGCGGCTCACGTGGGTCACTTAAGAAATGCCTGTGTAGGACAATTTTTAGAAAAGAGTTACGAGAACTTAGGTTACGAAGTAGAGGTTCAATACTATGCAAACGACTTAGGTGTACAGGTGGCAACTTCTGCTATGGGTGTGCAGAAAATTAAAAACATCTCTCCTGAAAACTACAAAAAATATGATCACTTTGCTTGGGAGGTATATTCCAAAATGGAAAGTATGATCGCTGCCGACCCCCTATTACAAAAGGAGCGTCAAGATCTATTGGTAAAACTGGAAGACCCCAATTGTGTCGAGTCAATAAATCAAAAGACTCTAGCTAAAAAAATAATTATAGAGCAGTTAAAAACATTTCAAAAAATTGGTATTGATTACGATATTGTAATTCACGAATCAGATATTGTGAATTTAAAGTTATGGGAAACAGCTTTTGAGAAATTGAAGGTGAACGAGAACGTTTACTATGCAAAGGAAGGTAAATCTCAAGGTTGCTGGTTAGTTAAGATGAAACTTGAAGCCTCAACTAACGCTGAGGTAGATGTTGAAGAGGACAAAATAATTGTCCGATCAAACGGGGTGCCAACCTATACAGGTAAGGATATTGCTTATCATATGTGGAAATATGGTTTACTTGGCAAAGATTTTTGTTACGAAGAGTGGAAAACAGGTACTCAAGCTAAACCTTTATGGATGACATCCTCGGATAGTACTTGTAAGCCCTCAGGCGTTACGTTTTCAAATGTAGACTTTGTTTTTGATGTGATAGGGGTAGAGCAGACATATGCCATGAGTGTTGTAAAAACAGCGTTAAAGTACCTGGGTTATGAGCAACAGTCCGAAAACATGAAGCATGTAAACTACGGTTTTGTTTATTTATCCAAGGAAACTGCCGGAAAACTTGGAATTGACACATCGGACGGTAAGCCTTTTTATGCTATGAGCGGTAGAAAAGGGTGGGGAGTTAAGATAGACGATTTAGTTGATATGGTAGATAGCAAGCTCAAAGCAGATTTTGGCAATTTTAGTGCCGTTGAGGCAGTAAGAAATGCAGCCGTTAAGTTTCAGATGCTTAAACTTAATACTTTTCAGGACCTCGTATTTGATTTGGAAGAAGCATTAGATTTTAAAGGTTACTCCGGACCGTACCTGCAGTATACCTACGCTAGAACGTTTTCTGTATTAGAAAAAGCAGGGTGGCTTGATCGTATAGAGGGGCTTTTTGTTTCAAGTTATGTATGGGAGCCTTCTGAGCTAGAGGTCGTACGTGAGCTGTATAAATATCAGGAAGTAGCAGTATTTTCTGCTTTAAGATTTGCCCCCAATCTTTTATGCGAGTATCTTTTTTCTTTGGCAAAGAAATTTAATGCTATGTATGCAAATGTTTCAATTTTAAATGCCGAAAGTGTGGATGCAAAAAACTTTAGGTTAATGCTTGCAAAAAGTGTAGGGCAGGTATTAAAAAATGGACTTTGGCTTTTGGGAATAGATGTTGTAGAGCGAATGTAGGGGAGCTTAAAAGATGTTTAATAAAAAGAAAAGCTCTAGTAAAAGTTCAAAAAAAATGTTGCAAAGCGTTAGGATGATTGTGGCAACTGTTGTACTCTCGGCTTTTGTATTAGCTATTACTTATGGGGTAAAAGGTCTTTCCACGCTAACAATTGACGATGTTATTAGTTTAACCTCCCCCGTTTTATCAAAGATTGGAATAAACGAAGAAGATATCTCTAAAGTTGCAGGTGTAGTTGGTGAAAAAGTCTTTGGAAAAGTACTTGAGCTTGGAATATCTGAATTTGGAGGTGTGGTTGCGGGGGATGAGGAGACTAAAGAAAGCTCGGAGAGCAGTTCTTCCAAAACAAAGACTGATGATGGTAAAAAAGAAGATAAAAAAGAAATACTGATGAGTGTTGCCATAACCTCAGATTCACATAATTTTAACGGGTTACTCACTCAAGCCCTTAACGTTGCAAAGAATAGGGGAATTGGAACCGTGTTTAATCTAGGCGATCTAACCGACTGGGGAGATGTTGGTTCGTTGCAGGATACAAAAGAGGCTCTTGATGCCGGTGGGTTGTATTACTACGTTCTTCCCGGGGATCATGATTTGGCACAATCTGTAGGGTTGCAAAATTTTAAACAGGTCTTTGGGGAGAATTATCATAGTGTGACAGTATCCGGGGTGAAAATAGTAATGCTTGATAATGGCGCAAACTATTCGGTTGTTGATGATGCCCAAATGGTTTGGTTTAAGCAGGAATTAGAGAATGCTTCCTTTGTGCTGTTATCTCAGCCAATATATGTGGATCCCGATAATATCTTGAGTGGAAGAGTGATGGGGCGTGTAAATGGTGAAGACATTAAAAAAGTTAAAGAGCAGGCGGGAGAGCTTTTGAAACTGATTCGTGAATCTAAAGTTAAGGCGGTAATTGCCGGAGATCATCATAGATCCAGTAAAAGTGATGATCCTGAAAAAGAGGAGTTAAAACACTACGTAGTTGGTGCTGTTGTAAATAATTCAGAGGGTTTGCGTACACTTCAGAGCCCAAGATTTTCAATACTTAAAGTTTATACAAATGGGGATTACGAGTTGGAAGAAGTTGTGTTAGAATAATTGCCATGATTCAAAGATCTTTAGTATTAATGAAGCCGGATGCCGTTAAACGCGGTATTGTTGGTGAGATTTTACATAGGTTTGAACGTGCCGGACTTAAAATTGTTGGGCTTAAGATAGTGTCTGTTGATGAATCTTTTGGTGCTAAACACTACAACCATAACGATGAGTGGAAAGTGAAAGTGGGGATGAGAAATATAGAAGATTGCAAGAATTTTGGGTTTGATGTTACGGAATCCTTTGGAACTGCTGATCCTAAGGAGATTGGTGCTTTAGTAGATAAGAGAAACGCTGAATTTTTGACTTTAGGGCCTATTGTGGCAATAGTTTTTGAGGGTCCCCAAGCTGTTGCTAAGATTAGATCTTTGGTTGGTTCGACTTTTCCCGATACAGCTCCTTCTGGAACTATAAGAGGAGACTATGGTTTGGATTCTGCATTTTCGGGTATGAAGAGAAAGAGAACCACCTTTAATATGATCCATGCGTCAGGTGCTGTTGATGAGGCTGAGGAAGAGATTAGGCTTTGGTTCAAACCAGAAGAGATTTTGTCCTATAAACGTGTCCACGAAGATTTTTATCAATACTAGAGATATAATATCGATATTGATGTTCTGGAGGGGTCGCTTAGTGGTCGAGAGCGATGGTCCTGAAAACCATTATGGCTGTCAAAGGTCATCGTGGGTTCGAATCCCACCCCCTCCGCCATTTATTTATTATATATGAACGATAGACGGATGATTGAATGTAGCACTCTCGGTGGCGATAGAAAAATGATTCCTTTAGAAAAACTAGCCTTTCGACCTGCTGCTTACGCTGTAGTTATACACCAAGATAAAATTCTTCTTATGAAAACAAAAAGTACTGGAAAATATTGGTTTCCAGGTGGTGGGGTAAATTTGGGAGAAACTCTAGAGGTAGCTCTGAAACGGGAGGTGACGGAGGAGGCAGGCATAGATGTTAAGATAGACAAATTTTTGACTGTTAATGAGGTTTTTTTCTACTACGCTCCACTTGATGAGGCATATCAGAATTATTCGTTTTTTTATTTATGTAGCCCGATATCTACTAAGTTGCTTTCAGATGATTTAGTAGATCAAACCGATGAATCAGAAAAGCCACGTTGGGTAGAGCTGCGTTCTTTAAAACCTGTTGATTTACAAGTTGGCGCACAAGAAATACTTGCAGAATATTTATGAAAGAAATAGTTCGTAAAGTAAGGAAGACATTAAAACAACGCTCTGACACCAAAACTAAAGCCAGCTTCCAACGCTTTTTCAAAGAACAAGTTAAATTTCATGGGGTAAATTCAGCTACTGTTGGAAAAACAGCCAATGAGTATTACGAAAAGATTAAACTTCTACCAAAAAAGGAAATCTTTGATCTAGCCGAAGAACTATTACAATCCGGATACTGTGAAGAAGCCTGGATTGCTGCAAGTTGGGTGCACAAGTATGCCAACTATGAGGAATCCGACTTTGCAGTATACGAAAGATGGATTAATAGCTACATAGATAACTGGGCAGAATGCGATACCTTTTGCAACCATACTGTTGGGGATTTCATTCAAAAGTACCCTAAATGCATTGCTAAATTAAAAAAATGGGCGAAGTCCAAAAACCTATGGTTGCGAAGGGCTTCAGCAGTATGTTTGATAGTACCTGCAAAAGAAGGTAAGTTCTTAAGGGAGATTTTTGAGCTTGCCGATATTTTATTATTGGATAAAGAAGATATGGTGCAAAAGGGTTACGGATGGTTACTTAAAGAGGCGAGTCGTACGCATGAAAAAGAAGTATTTGACTATGTTGTTAAACACAAAGCAGTCGTGCCAAGAACAGCATTAAGATACGCTATTGAAAAGATATCACCTAAGTTACGTGCCAAGGCTATGGCTAAGTAATCTTTCCAAATCACTAAGATATACTAAAGATATAGTATGATAGGGTATAATTCGTACGTTTTGTATGTGGTGTTGTATGGAGGGGTCGCATAGAGGCCTAGTGCACTGACCTGGAAAGTCAGCCGGGAGAAATCCCGACGCGGGTTCGAATCCCGCCCCCTCCGCCACTATGCTCATTTCCATCCTAAACACATTAATTTTCCAATTTTCTTAAAATGATATTTTAAGGTAAAATGTACGAAGTGATATTCTAATCACCACAAAACATATAAAACCTAAAAAGATTATGACAAATAACAACCACCTGATAAGAAATAGAACATAAAAGAGATCTTTAGGGGTAGGGAGTTATTTGAGAAAGCAACTATTCGAAAATTTCGAATAGTCCAAATCGAACAATATGTGTCCAAACTTTGTACAGAAGTGGGGATGTTTACGCAAGTTTTAGTTCACAGAGGGTATATGAGTGGGGATGAGAAGAGAGACGCATTTTCCAGCATCGGTTCTGCCCTTAGTGCTAATTTTGAGAACCTGAGCTTAAAGCCTATGTAACCCTAGTTTTATAAACCCCTTTTTACTGGTAAAATCATCGTGTTTGAAGGTTTTTGTTATCCATTTGCTCCCATAGCTCAAGTGGATAGAGCAAAGGTTTCCTAAACCTTAGATCCCAGTTCGACTCTGGGTGGGGGTACCATAAAACTTGTTCTTTGTTGGCAGGGACTGGCGCAATTGGTAGCGCGCTACGTTCGGGACGTAGAGGCTCCCGGTTCAAGTCCGGGGTCCCTGACCATGTTGTATACTGATGTAGTGAGTCATCTAAATACTAAATACTTTATGAAAAAGCTCTTTCCAATACTTATGATCACAACCGGACTGCTCTTTTTAGGAGCAACCTACTACCCCATTGTTCGAGATGAAGTGTGGTATCAGCTAAAAACTCTCAAAAATCAAAAATACGAACTGAGCAATTCATCGGGGGAAAAAGACAGTGTTTTTGCCAGGTATTTAACTGCAAAAACCATAGATTTAGAACCTGTAAACAAAGACTTTTCCATAATAATTGAAAAGATTGGTGTAAACGCTCCTGTAACTGCAGATGTCTCTGTATGGGATCCAAACGAATACAACGAAGCGTTAAAAATAGGTGCCGCTCATGCCGCAAGCTCAATGTATCCCTCATCTGATCCAGGAAACGTATATATCTTTGCCCACACATCTGTAAACTTTTGGGAGCTTGGTAAATACGCAACAGTATTTAACCTGTTACGCAAACTAGAATTTGGAGATACCGTACATGTCTTTTATAAAAATCAGGACTTTGAATACAAAGTTATTACCAAAGAGGTCTTGAAGGGTTGGGACACCTATCCTTTAACCAGACCTGTTATAGAGCCTATTTTGACTCTTCAAACATGCGACCCTCCTGGAACAACAATTAACAGACTAATTGTGACGGCAAAATTGGAAAAGGTTAACTAGTTTACCTTAAACTTACGGTATATAAATCGCTTTGCTCTCCCGATTTAAATGAGGTGGAAATAATGATTTTATCTCCGTTAGGGGAGCTAAATGCTTGGTCTGAATACAAAGCACCGTTGTACAACTCGGTTTTATTGGTTCCGTCAATTCTAACAATACTTATTGACCCCCGTTGGTTTGTTGCAATACTTCCCTCTGTCAATATGAGGTGAAAGCTATCGGCGTACCATGAGACTTTTGGTTGGGGATCGGAGCTTTTTGTAGTAAAGACCAAGGTTTCTTCTTTTTCACCAACCGGCAGTGGTTTTTCTGTATTATAGACACGGTATTCGGTATTTGCGTCCACAACCTTTTTAAATAAAAACTTCTTTTCATCCGGTGACCAAACTGATTCGGGGTTAATTGCCAAGGTCTTAATATTTTCAGGAATTTCCACTTTTTGTAAGTAATCTTCTCTTTTGGCCGAAAGCTTTGTAAGCCATTCTTTTTTAACTAACTCGGGGGTTGTTGTAATTTCAGCAGTGTTTTTTTCGGTATTAACAACGTAATACTGGTTTAGTAAGTTTCCGTAAACAATTAAAAACTTTTCATCGGGTGACCACTCTATTTTTGTACCGTCTGAATAAATATTATATGGTGTATCTTTAAGAACTGTAGTTGCAGAGGATCTAAATAAGTTAGGGGTGCTGTCACCGGTAAGTGAGATTATTTTAACCCCCGGGTTTTCAGGATCTTTTGAAAAATATGCCAATTTTGTAAGGCTGGGCGAGATGCTGGGCAACAAGGCTCCTGTGTTTGTTAACGGTTCGAGTCTTGGGCTTTGTGATACAAGAACGGCCGTAATATCCGTTACCAGCTCCGGGAATATTTCAATGTTTTTTCCCCATGTAACAAAACCCTTTTTAACAATTTTTATAGCATGGTTTCCGGGCTCAATACCCGAAATAGTATCGTTACTGGCGGTGATTAGAATGCCGTTTAAATACACACTTGCTCCTTGAGGAATAGATTTGGCGCTAATCATTCCGGTTTTGGTCAAGTCTATTTGCTTATTATCTTTTTTAGTTAATCTGTATCCTGCAGTATACAAGTAGAGCAGAGAAGAAATTCCTAATATAATGACAAAGGAAAGAAAAGATTGGAACCAAGTTCGCTTTTTCATGACCTATATTTTATCACTGCTGTTATAATAATGCCATGTTCGCAAAAAAGATTGCAATTGATTTAGGTACAGCCAATTCTTTAGTGTATGTAAGCGGTAAGGGCGTAGTGTTAAAAGAGCCTACAGTGGTGGCCGTTTCTATTGACGAGGAGAAAATTTTGGCGGTGGGGGAAGAGGCTCGCGAGATGATAGGAAAAACCCCGGATAACATTACGGCAACCCGTCCGTTAAAAAGCGGAGTTATTGCTGATTACGAAACTACTGAAGCTCTACTTAGATATTTTATTAACAAAGTGATGGGCTCGTCCCGTGTTGTTAAACCGGATGTAGTAATATCTATTCCGGCCGGAGCTACCAGTGTGGAGGCTCGTGCGGTGCTCGAAGCTGCATACTCCGCGGGTGCTAAGTCTGCCTACCTAATACCGGAACCTTTGGCGGCGGCAATTGGGGCAGGCCTTCCCGTTGCGGAACCTTCAGGCAATATGGTAGTAAATATTGGCGGTGGTACAACAGAAATCGCCATTGTATCTCTGTACGGTATGGTTGTGCATGGCAGTGTTAGGGTTGGTGGAAATTCTTTGGACGAAGCAATTTCACTACATATAAGACGTAAATACGGCTTGGTAATAGGGGACAATACCGCTGAAAAAGTTAAGATAGATATAGGCAGTGCTTTGCCCTTAACAAAAGAACGGGTTTTGGAGGTAAAGGGTCGTGATCTTGTGACGGGTTTTCCAAAAACTATCACGATAACATCTTCCGAAATAACCACATTACTTAATCAACCACTTACTCAAGTAGGTATGGCTATAAAGGGTGTGCTTGAAAGAACCCCGCCTGAATTGTCTTCTGATATTATTGATAAAGGTATAGTACTAAGCGGGGGAACGGCGATGTTATCTAATTTGGACAAGTATTTAACTGTTTACACGGGGGTGCCTGTGCATGTTGCTGACGACCCGTTACTATGTGTCGTTAAGGGTTTGGGTAAAGCAATAGAAAATTTTGATATTTTTTCTCGTAGTATGATAAAAAGGTAATTTGTTTTCCAACTGTTTATGCAAGAACAATATATATTGGGGGTAAAAGTAAATACAGGGTTCACCATGCAAACGGCAGTGGGTCATATTGCCAAGTTGTTATCTGACGGCAGGAATCACTATATATCTACAACAAACGCTGAGTTTGTGATGACAGCACAAAAAGATCCAAGTTTTAAAGACATCATTAATAAGGCTGACCTTTCTTTGCCCGATGGTGCAGGGATTTTGTTTGCGGATTATTTTATTAAAGCTGGAAAAAATATTAAAAAAGATGCTCTTTACCCGCTGAAAGTGTTTTTACTAGGGCTTTGGGTGGGGTTGGGTACTGCTCTTAAAAAGATTAAACTAGGCGAGAGAATAAGCGGGGTAGATTTGGTATATGCTTTATGCTCGTATGCCCAAAAGGAAGGAAAAACTATTTTTTTACTGGGAGGGTGGCAAAAAACTAAGTTGGGTAAAAAATTACCACATCATGGTTATTTAGCTGAAAAAGCTGCAAAAAAGTTAAAACTGCTGTATCCAGATCTTAAGATTGTGGGTTACACCTCCGATTTTTCGTATAAAGAATCTGATGACATTCGCACACAGGACTACTTACATTCTTGTATGAATGAACATAGTATAGCTTCTATAGACATTCTTTTAGTTGCTTATGGTGCACCGATGCAAGAAAAATTTATAGTAAGAAATATGGATAAGATACCTGCTAGATTATGTATTGGACTAGGGGGCACTTTTGACTATATTGCAGAATATCTTAAAAGATCTCCTAAGTTCTTCATAAATCATAATTTAGAATGGTTTTATAAAATATTTATGCAACCTAACCGATTAGTGAGAGTGTTTACTGCTTTTCCACTATTTCCATTGCGCGTATTCCTAGATATGTTAAAAACGAAACCACATAACTTTTAGGCCCGTACATCCGCTTCTTACATCTTTACATATCAATAATATGTCATTACATAACAATATATTCTTGACACAGACTTTCTAATGTGGTTTTCTATAAATATGACTATTATGAATTTAGAAGACAAATTATATACTTCTACCGAAGTAGCAGAAATCCTAGGAGTTAGTTTAAGATC
>CAYRWK010000023.1:0-10570 GCA_964427965.1 uncultured Candidatus Saccharibacteria bacterium
ATAGGCAGTAGTGGTTTGCTTTGTGTTTATTGTAGCATCTGTTTTGGGTTGATATCATTATTCTATGCATTTTGACGTTATTGTTGTTGGTGCAGGCATCCCTGGATTGTTTGCCGCCAGAGAGTTGAGTAAAAAGGGTCTTAAGACTATTGTTATTGACCAGTCCGAAATATCGGGTGAGCCTAACTATTCCTCTGCCCTAACTCCTGCATTTACTGTTACCGATTTTGATCTTCCAAAAGATGGTATCGCTTCTGAAATTACAAAACTAAGTTTTGGAACCATGGATAAAGAAACGGTGTGGCAATCAGCTTATCCTACCAGTTATGTTTTGGATTTTAGGTTGATGAAAAAACTTCTTTCTTTAGAAGTTGCAAAAAACGGCGGTGTTGTTGAGTGGGGTTGTAGGTTTGAAGATGTAATTAAAGACGGTAACAAAGTTATGGGTGTAAAAACATCCCAAGGTGAGTTTTTGGCTGATTATATTATTGATGCTACCGGGTCTAAGGCTTTGGTGCTTAATAAAATGGGGGTTAAACGACCTAGTAATGTTAGACCGAGTGTTGGGGTTGAGTTTGTTGTAAGGGATAAAACAGGATGTCTTAACTATTATGCTAATAAAATATAAATGTTTTTTGATACTAATGTGGCACCTTTTGGTTATGCTTGGGTTTTTAATAGCGGCAAGGATCACTATAAAATTGGGATTACTGAGGCGGATGTGGATCCAAGTTGCAAATTACCGTCACTTGATGAAAGGCTGGAAAAATTTATAGATCTTCTACAGGTTAGGGAAGACGTTGAGTTTATTGAAAAACACGGGGGAAGTATTCATGTGTATAAACATTGTCCGATTGTTGGATATAAGAATGTTTTAGCTGTAGGAGATTCTGCCGGCGGGATACATTCTTTAACAGGAGAAGGTATTAGACATGGTATTGTATCCGCCAAACTTGCTGTTGATGCGATAGCAAATTCTCACGCTAAGAATAGTAGCAATGCTTTGAGTGAATACAAAAGAACATGGTTAAAACACCGTGGGATTAGATGGTTAACCAGCTACATTTTTGGGGATGTGTTGTATAGAAGAAATTCAAAGTATTCTCAAAAGTTTTATTACCAGCTTGTGAGGTTATGTACAGCTAAATTGTCTATAGAAGATGCAGTAAACTTGGTTTATAACTATAATTATGGAACTATCCTTAGTAAGTTTCCTGCTAATTTGTCTTTGATAAAGACCTTTTTACTTGCGCTGTTTTTGTCTAAGAGATAAATATAAAGGGATTCTAAGGTCCTTTGGGTGGAGAGGAACCACCTAATGCTATTTAGATACCTTGTTAGTAAAACCACTGCAGATGAGTTAAAATATCACCATGGTATACATGTGGGACTACGATGAAAATGAACTTAAAAAAACAGAAAGCGGTAGATATAAAATATTGGAAAGAAAGATAAACTACGGTACTGGAGGTAAGGAAAAAATCAGCAGAAAAGAGGTAAAAAAGTATTGGGATCGCTTAGATTTATTTCCCCTTCAAAAAAGGTTGTTTGAATTACTTCTATGGAAACATTAAAAAATTTAACCAGATACCGGGAAGATGCTCTGAAGAGATGCTAAGCAAAGTATTAATCTTCGAATGGTTAAAGAGAAAAGGGTTCATTCCTATTCAAATGCAGCATTTAGAACTGGTTATATTCTGTAGCTATGGATTCTTAAAGGGAGGAGACACGTATAATATATCTTTCTAGCAAGGGTACTGCGAAGGAATAAATTCCCTTTCTGTTTTTATACAACAGACCTACGTCAGTTAAGCGGGTGAACATTTGGTTTATTTGTGATCTACCAAATGGTTTTATATTTGACTTTGTTACTTCTGGAAGAATTTCTTTTACAGTAAATTCTTGCTTTCCATATTTAGCAATAATAATCATCAGTTCCTTTTCTCTCTCCGTAGCTTTAGCCCAGCGACCTGCAAAAAAGTCGTTATCTAGTTTTCTAATGATGGCGTCCATAGGAACTGCGAGCTTTTCCCCTATCTTCGACTGCTGTACAAATATATCGTAAACCTCTTTACAAATATATTGTATGAAGTAGGGATATCCCCCGGATTCTTTTATAATTAGGTTAATTGATTCCCTCGTAAACTCCACAGTCTCATTGTCTTGTATTGGTTTTAGAATCGCCTCTTTACTTTCCTCGTTGTTTAGTTTTTCGAGTACAAGTACACGAAACAGTCTTTCAGTGTATGTTCGGCATTCTATTAATTTAGTTAAGATGGTGGGAAGACCTGTTAACACAAGCATAAACGGTATTCCCTTCTTTTGAGTTGACTGGAAAACATCAATCAGTAGTGAGAAAGGGTACTGATGATCTTGGCTGTGGTCGCTTATTGTTTGTGCTTCGTCGTAGGCGAAAATTAAACCCTTTACTCCCTGTTTCGATAGGTAAATCCAGACTATTTCAAGAACTTTTTTGAGTTTGTCACTTTCAAATCCCGGAGTGTTGTTGTAAATATTGGATAATGTCATGAAGTCTAGATAAACATCCTTTCCCCGTGTGTCGGAACTATCTTTAAAACCTATGCTGGTGTATTGGTTAGATGCAATCATTAAATTTGATGTTATAAGAGCAATATCCGTTATTAGCCTTAGCACCATTGTTTTTTCTGTTACACTTACCGATTCCGAAAAATCTGTACCTACCCATAACCAGTCTTTTTTTGTTGCCAAAGGTCTAAAGCCTTCTAGCAGAACTGTCTTTCCGATTCCTCTTAATCCTGTGAGGATTAAGTTTTGAAGGATTACATTCTGATCTAATAACTTATCGAATTCTTCTTTCTCCATCTCCCTTCCTGCCAAGTAAGGGGGCATATGGCCAGCACCAGGTTTAAAGGGGTTAGTTAGGGTACTCATGTCAAAAATAGTAGCGAATAGTTGCATGTTAGTCAATGGGGTAACACCTTGTTACACCCAAATGTTATACGAAAATGTAAAGTTGAGAAACTCTGTAAATCCAAAAACAATTTGGTGGAGATGGCGAGAATCGAACTCGCGTGTTGAAAGCTAAAGCACAAAAGTATTCCAAGCTCCGCTAAATTTGTATTCAAAAGGCACGGTATTAGCAAACCATGTTAACCCTTTATAGACATAATTCCTTGCGGCTTTGAACTTGATGTTCTTAGCGTCTTAACCATGTCATGGTTAAAAAACTGCATCTTGGTTTTATAACGCTCATTTAAATTCCCCAAGCAGAACGTAATGAACGTAACTCTAATAAATTAGGGTTAAGCGGAGACTTCAGCGTAAACTGGAGCTTCGACTAATGCGTTTTGATCAGCATTTATGATTTCTAGGATTTTAACGAAGATCTTAGACTTCGGCTTGCTCTCGTACTCAAACACTTTCAATCAAAGCCTTTGCATCCCCATAGTAGTTGATGTTACTGACTTAAAGTCTAAAGTTTTCCTTAGACTCTTTTTGAAGGTCTTTTTGTATCTGGCGTTCTTTTTCAAGGTGCTTCTTTTCAGCTTTTTTACGTCCTTTTGCTATTCCAAGCTCCAATTTTATCATATTATGGTTTAATACCAAAGCTAGGGGTATAGCTGTTTTTCCTTTTTGCATAAGCTCTTGTTGCAAATTTGCTATCTCTGTCTTATTTAATAACAACTTTCTGGTGCGGGTTTCATCCTTTTCACCCACTCTTTGGCTTTGTTTTGAGTACCTTCCTATGTGTAAATTTACAACAACCGGCTGGTTTTTGAGTACCTGAACGTATGCGCCGTCAAAACTGGCCTTTCCCTCCCTTATAGCTTTTACCTCATAGCCTCGCAAAGATATACCCGCAACAAATGTTTGGGTTATTTCGTGGTTATAGAATGCTTTGCGATTTTTGGATAGAAGCATACCGTGATTATATCAGGGTTTATCTTCGAGTTTTATCTTCGGGGTTTCTTTTCTTCACCGACTATGGCGGTTTCTAGTTTTTCGGGAATGCCTCTTGCGAAGTTGACTCCGTAGATGAGAATCAGGGGGACCATCATGAAGGCTAAGGTATTTCCATTAAACCCCTGTATACCTGTGAATCCCACCGTTATTGCTTTCCAGGAGAGTGCCCAAGAAATATGGATTACAAACACCACGACCGGAAGAGACAATGCCCTAGCAATAAACTGTTTAAACCATTTGGCAGTTGTAGCCTCTTGTCCTGGTATTGCACCAATGGCAAAGGTAATTGGTGAGGTGATAATAGAAAATAGTAGTTTAATGTACACCATGACCAGTTTAAGAAATGCCAATATCCATAACACCAGGGCAATGATACAGCTGACTATAATTATAATGAGTGAGACCACCCCCGATCCAATAAAAAAGTTCAGATCGTAAAAAACTGCAATAATACGTCCAAGGCTCCACTCGGAGTTTGTTGCAAACCCGTTTTTAATGTAATCTGAACCCCAGTCAATTCTACTTACTACATCGTTGGCATTCCCCTGCATAACATAAGCTGCTGATACACCTAATGCGCCAATAGGGTAGCTGAATGTAATCAGTATTAACGCGGTAATGATTTTGGGTATTGCCAATTGTGCTGTTACAGCTACTTGAGCACCGATTTTCTTTTTGGTAATAATCATGAATCCAATAACCAACATAACGATTGCCATTATCCCGTATGCTATATCTCTGACTGCTTTCCATACAACTAAGATTACGTTTAACATAGGTCCGCTGTACGTAACATCGGCAGCAAGGGCTTTTTCTGCAAAAGGAATACGAGCAACATTGTCATTCCACCAGAAGGCTAGATTTACAGGCATTGGCTCGTTTATAGTAACTCCCTGGAAAAAATTAGACATGCCCAACAAGGATCCTGAGACTTGCGTATTTGCAAACCCACTGTTTGGGCTATAAATCATTGAAAGATCGTCACATTTATTATCCTCAATTTCGCATCCAGATGACTGGACATCAATTCCATCCTTTTCCATAAAGGACACTCCGCACTTTTGCATTTCAGAATTACCTTTACCCCATCCTATAAAGGGAGCCCCATCAATTACTAAGGAAACCATGTGGTTTGTGGCGGTTCTTCTTATGTCTGGTTCAAGTAGAGCCTCTTTAACTTTGTCAAAAACCGTTTTTTCTGAGGAACATGTGATTACACCTGGAAGAGATACATTATCTTCGTTAGGTCTCGGTACATTATCGGCAGCCCTAACACTAGCGGGCGAAACCGCTAGAAACCCGGCAACAACAAGGGGAGTAACAACTAAAAAGAGTTTATACAATAAAGACTTCATTTGTACGAATTTTTCCATAAAAGGCATGTTTATGCAACTAGTTTGTTAAATATTTAGCTAATCTATTATATACTACCACCATGGCTAGAATAGGATACTTTCCAGGTCAACCCATAAATAAACCGTATAAGATGCCTTCAATACCCCCTGGAGAGTATAGTGCTGATATTTTTTCTAAGTGGGTTGCCAACGTTTTTAATGATTTAGATTTATCAAGGCTTCCTCCCGCTGTACTAATCGATCTCAAGAAAGATGTGGAACGACAGTGGATTGCCTCTGTTACACCAAAAAAGGCAGGATATGATGTTCAACGTGCTTTGGAATTTGGTGATGTGGATGAAACCCCCGGGGTTAGTTTAGAGGTGAATCTAAATCCTCTTGATTGGTTGAGTGACCCTGGGAAACAAGCTACTAAGACCATTGATAAACTCAAAAAAGATATTTTCAATTGGGACGATATTCGTAATTGGGCTGAGAAAAAATACTTTTGGGAGCCGGTTATTTCGGGTAGAGCTAACCTTGCCCCGGAATCCTCCAAAAGTTTGTTTGAGCCCGCCGAAACCTTTGCTAAAAACTTAATGGGTGTTACTTCAGCGCCTGGACCAAACCCGTTTCAGTTAAGTGGTTTGGGAGTTATGCGTGACAACGCTGTTTGGATGAAGGAAATCGATCTTGATGAGTATTTACTGAATCGTCACAATCCCGCATATAAACACAAGTTGACTGCTACAAAATTTCAGGATGTATACGAGGAGGCAGGAAAATCATTTTTAAAGTATATGGAGGATGTACAGGCGGGAGGATCGAGAAATGCTGCTTATCACGGGTTGAGGTACAACGCAACAGAGGCAATAAGAACTGAACTTAATAACTATATTGGTAAGAGAATAAATAATCCAACCTCCCCGGATCATTTGAGTTTGGTCAGGGATGCAGATGGGAAAGTTATTCCTGATACAACTCGTGGATTGAACCCTGCTTTAGTTAAGGAGGTTGAAAAGTTTTCGGCGGGGATGGATGTTGCTGATGCGATGCGTACTGTAAGGGCAGGTCCTATAGGCAAGAGCGGGCTAGCGGGCGCTAGGAGTAACCTGGCCGCCTTTTATATGGAAGGTAAAGCAGCTAGTGGTAAGAGTCTCGCCGTTAATATTGCAAACGATCAGATCACTGTTCAAGGTGTTTTAGAAACAATAAGGGATGATGTTACCAAAGCCAATAAGGCTCTAAGTCTTGCAGAGTCAAAAATGACATCTGCTGCAGAAAAAAGTGCATTTAAGAAGGCTACAAACCCATTTAATAAAAAGTTAAACGAACTAGATGAATTGTGCAATAAATATCTTGGCATTCCTACTAAGCCTACTATTTCTCCCGTCATTGAAAGTAAGATAACCGCCGGAATAATTAAAGGACGTTTGGATAGCATCTCAAACGGTTTCCTTCAGCCAGGATATATAAAGGGTTTTGAACATGCCTACATGAATGAGCTGGTTAATAATGCTTTCTTAAATGGTGGGGGGTTATTTGGAGGTAAAACTAGCTTTAGAACTGTGATTGATGAGGTAATTGCTAACGCTAAAGCCGCTGGGGTACCTACAGGATTAGCTAATATTCAGAATGTTTTGTATGCCGCAAATCCAATTTACAGATTAAACGATTTTGCAGATTTTATAAAAAATTACGAAGAGGGAAAGCTTCTAAAAATCTACGTTTGGCCCAAAGCTAGAACACTTCTAAATGGTTTTACACCAGCTGCAGCGGTTGGGAATTTACTCGCTAGTACTCATTACTTTGGACTCAAATATGATCCTGATTACTCTGCTGCAAACATACGTGCCAGTAAAGGCTTTGATTTCTATGCTCTAAAAAATGATCCAAACTTTGTTTACGATATCAAAAAAGATCGCTGGGCAACTTTTATACCTGTAAATACAGTTAAGATAAATATCGGTAGTTTGAAGGGTGTTCATATTGAAGGTGGCGCTCATCTAAAAGGTGCGCTGAATATGCACGATGCACTTACAAAAGTGGATATTGATAAAAGTGGGGTGAAAACTATCGGCAGATTTGGTGTTACGAAAAGTAACATTGACGCAAAAGGACGTATTCTTAAGCTTAATGATGACGGGAAGTCACTCATAGATTTACTAAACAGTAAGGGCGGCAATGGGTACAAGGCTCTCACGGGAGATCCGAAACTTGCGGAAATTTGGTTAAAGGAAAACGAAAGATTTTTATCGTGGCTTAATAAATCCGGTTTTGGAGCAAGTATTGGCTTGCGATTTGACACTGCCGGAAAACTAATAAACGATAAGGCAAACGCTGGAATTTTGCTTGATTTGATTCAAGGATTAGGACTGCGTGAGAAGAGTAACGACTACGTGTCTGTTTTGCTCGCTAGATCCGGGTATCTACAAATAGCGTCGTCTTGGGCCAACCGAATTCAAACAAAAATTATTCAAAAGATTGGTCCGGCTGTTGCTGCTTACGCACAAATTAAAAACTCGATAGCTTCTTGGGTTTCCAAAATTTTAGGTCCGTTAATGGCACACGGTCTTGGAGTTATTACCGGTGGTACCGCCTCGTTTTTAGCCCCTATTATTGAATGGCTTTCTAAAAAAATAATTGAGCCCATTGTTAGATTGTTGGTAGATCTATTTATAAACAAAGCAATCGCCCTAATCAAGGGTTTACTTAAGGGCGACCTGTCGGACTTTACCAAAAGTATATTCAAACTAGGCAATCAAACCATTAAGCTCATACTTTATGCGGTAGCCTTGCCCGCATTTATTCTGATTGCCCTTAGCTACCTGTTTATGGGAAGTGTGTTTACATCTATTCCCCCCGCTGACCCTATAAGCGGTGGTGGTTTTGTTGTAGACTTTAACTTTCCTCCCGGGGAAAATGCTTACGTAAGAATTGAGAAAAAGGCTACCTTAAGTTGCTGTGGCGTCAATCCTTATAAAATCGAAAACACAGAGGTTGATGGTGATGGTTTTACAGTGACCTATGAGGTGACAATCACGCCTAAAATAACAATAACCGGAAGCAGTTTGGATTACGTTTTATTTAGCGACAAAGCTTTTAGACGTTCTGAGAATGATGCAACGGAGCTCTTTACGGATAGTGGGTTGCCTATAGTTGATGAAAAACTTACGGTTTTTAATAAGGGGGAACCTGTTGTTAAAACACTTGGTCCTTATACTATTAAGGGGGATGATTTTTACGACTCCTTGGTGTCAAATGTTGCTAGCATCAAACTACCTTCCTTGCAGGGATTTACGACGGATCCCCAAACAATTTATGTGACAAGGTCATTTAGAATAGGTAACTACATATCTGAATGTTTGGTTAGTAATGTCGATTACAGGCATATGACTGTTTCGTTTACAAATGCCAATGGACCTGGGCACGGGACAAATTCTTATTGGGAGGGGCTTGAAGCAGGTGGTACTGATGCTTGTAGTTTTGCTATCCCCTTTATGCATGGCGACAGATCGCCGCTGGATGAAAATAGTGTGTGTTATAACGCAAGCCTAGCCTCTGAGTATTACGGGTGGGCTTTGGATGTGGCGCCAGTCAACCCCGCAACATCGGGAGATTACGAAATTTCTATGCCGTCTCTTGGGGGGAATACTACCTGGACTTTAACCGATAACCCAAATGAGCTCGCTCGTAACCCAAATTATGTTCATGCCGGTGGCAATTGTCTTGCAAATGCCGGTGGGTCGTGGGGTTGTGGTACATATGCTATATCGGCAGATGGCCAATACAAGTTTTATATCACTCATACGGCTTGTCCGGGAACATGTTCCGGAACTGTCCAATCGGGCGAAGTGTTTGGTCACCTATACACTGGTTGGACGGCCGGAGCAAGCCAAATCCACTTACATATAGAGCAGGAGGTGTTTAATGATCCTGTAGAGCCGCAAGAATACGTCTGCCTTGATCCGCAGTAAAAAGTATATATTTTGTTTGGAGGATATATGGCCAAAATCTTTGAGTTTATTCGAAAAAAGAAGTTTATGCTGTTGTTTATAGGTATTCTTGCTCTGGCTTTTGTCGCATTTTTTCTGCAGAACAAACCTACTCAGGACGAGTCTCCGGTTTTTGTGGTAAAGCCTGAACTGCCAGATACTCAAAACGCCTTAGTCCTTTTGTCATCAACTGTAATTAATGGGGATGTGCTAGACAGTCCGATATTTGATATAGACTTTTATTTCTCAAAAGAAATCGATGTTTCTTCTGTTAAAGCTTCTGTTGTTCCTTCCATTCCGGTTGCAGTTGATTACATTGGCGAGAAAAAGTCTCGTATTAAGGTTTACCCAAAGGAAAGCTCGTGGAAAAACGACGTTTCTTATATGCTGACTCTTTCAGGTATAAAAGGTTTGGATGGTAGTTTTCTGCAAGAGGATATTGTAATCCAGTTTAAACTCGTTACTCCAAGCGACGAAAGTTCTAAGGGGTTTTAGCAGTAGATTTGGTATCTAATCAACCACTATTCCCAAATCGGTCATTAATTTTTGTATCTTGTCCTGTATTAACTGGAATGGGTCTAGTATTCCCGCATCTATCCCAAAAATCTTTGTAACAATAGTGAGAATTACAAAAACTCCAACGACAATTAAGAAACCAATCACCGCCCATGTCATTGTTCCCTTTGCTGCATCAAAACCTTTGGGATCACCCATAGCCATGGAAAGTTTAATGCCCCCGAATAGGATCATAATTACAAACATGGCACCGGATGAAAGCACTAGAGTATTAATAACTCTCATAAATGGGCAAACGATTTGGTCAGGTGTTGGGTTATCTATCTCATCTACTGTTGTTGGGCAGTTTACTGCAAAAGCCGGTTGAATATTTGTCAAAAGTAAAGTTGAAAAGACAACTAAGGTTAGTGTTAGTTTAAATACTCGTTGGAACATATTCTTTAATCTCCCCCTCTATTCCTAAAATATTAATAACTATAGTTTTTGCCACAAGAACCCCAAAAGAGATAACAATCCCAATTATTCCCCAGGTAACGGTTTTGCTGGCCTTATCTGTGGCTTTGGGATCACCTTTACTTGTAATATACCCAAGAAAGCCTACTGCAACTGCAATAAAGCTTAGAGCAAAAAGCCCTCCCATTAATGCGTTTATTACAATAGCAAAAAAATCACCCAATGAGGTTATACTTCCATCAACATATACCGGGTCTAAATCCGTAACATAATCAAACATATAGTGTCATGATACCGCCTGCATTTATGGAAATCAACAAAAAACCC
>CAYRWK010000023.1:10580-12845 GCA_964427965.1 uncultured Candidatus Saccharibacteria bacterium
GGGTTTAAGGTTAGTTAGTCTTAAACGGGTTAAAGTTATCGTCTCCGCCCGGAATGATGTCAGTTCCAAGAAGTCTCATTAATACTGTTTTAATAACAGTTAAAAAGAAAAGCCCAACACCTCCAAGAGCAGCAAAAGTAAGCCAGTTTCTTGCGGCATCTGTGGCTTTGGTTTCACCTTTTGAGGTTATATATTTAATAAAACCTGCGGCTAGCATGATAAAGGTTAAAGCCCAACCTACACCTAAAATGATGTTAATTGCAAAACCTGCAAGATCCCCCACGTTTTGAATATCTATTCCAAGTGGGCTGACTATTTCAGTATCTACTGCATATACATTCGTAATCATATTTTTGACACCTCCTAAATTTTATAAATAGTAATTAGCTAAAAAAACTTCGATCTTCATTATATCGCCGATGCCTTAAAGCCGCAATAAAAACAAGACTCCCCGGCAGTGTTGCCAGGGAGTTTGATTTGTGGTTCTAAATCTCGTGCGTTACTTATTTTGTTGTACCACCAAAAGGATCGAATTGAGTATCATCTCCTCCTGGAATAGCGTTTGCACCAAGCAAATTCCATATTATAGACTTGATTACAGTTAAGAAGAAAAGACCTACACCCCCAAGAGCGGCAAAAGTAAGCCAGTTTCTTGCAGAATCGGTAGCTTTGGTTTCCCCCTTTGATGTTATGTATTTAATAAATCCGGTTGCCAGCATGACAAAGGTTAATGCCCAGCCTATACCCAAGATAACGTTTATTGCGTAACCGGCAAGTTGGCCTACGGTTGCATCTGCAAAATTCGGAAGCGGGTTCTCAACAGTAGTGCCTACCGCGTATACATTTTGTAGTAATGTCATATTTTCTTATACACCTCCTTAAATATCTAGGTTCGCACCCAAAATTGCGTTAATAATTACTTTCAATATTGTAAGCGAAAAAGCAATAAATAGCATCCCCACGATTGCGGCAGTTAAATCTTCTTTACCTTGTGCTGTAATTTGTGGATTGCCTTGCGAAGTTTTTAAAATATATCCGGCACGTACAATAAAATATATACCCATGCCAACGGTAACCGGAAGCATGATGTTATAAACAAGTTGGATGAGCTGAGTGATGGTCATAGGATTACCGCCGTAGCCGGTGTCTACAGGTTCTGGGTTGACACACTCCGGACAAGGTGAGGAGGTATCGCATATATTAATATTGTTAACAGTGTCAGCTACGCAGGTTCCACATATTCCGGCCTCTGTTTCACAACAAGCCCCCACTGTGTTACATGTATCCTCGTTACATGTAGATGCATGGCATTGTGGTACCAACGCCGTGTAATCGCATCTTTCGTTCATGCCACAACCATAGTCGCCACATTTTGATGGAAATACAGGATTTGGAGGGATATTTGGACATCTGGTGCAACTAGCTGAAGGTTTGCAAATAGCACCGATTGGAGGGTCGTAATCATTGCATATCTCTGTTGTTATGCATGGGTTTTCGGTTTCTCTATCGTCATCTTCACCACATTCACCAACGTATCCGTCACAAGTAATATCCTCTGAAGGTAAACATGTTGTATCTGCTTCGCATATAGAAAGCGCCGGTCTTACCCCCTCTATTGCAGAGTATGAGTTGCATCGCTGCCCAACAGAGCAGGGGCTTTGCAGAACATTATCTGTTCCGCATTGGTTTTCATAGCCTGGACACAGAAGATTTCCGATACCGCTGCAATCGTCTGTATAAACACATACACCTTCACCACTACCAGCATCATCATTAATACAGATCTGATAGTTGGGGCAGTTAACCGCATCGCCACACTCACACTCATCGACACCGTTGCAGGGGGTTTGGCAATACGAATTTTCTGAAGCCCTAACTTTATTAAGTAATATGAAAATGCCAGCGCAAACAAAAAAACAAGAAACTAAAAATAACTGTAAATATTTTAATGATTTTATTGTAACGTTGCTCATGGAACTTTTTTCAATTATAGCTTATAAAACAAATATAATGAATATCTAATGTTATAATCCAATATATGCCCTCGTTCAAAAAACTCACACTCCTCATATTACTAACTCTAGCTTTTGTGGTGGTAGTTACCCCCCAAGTAAAAACCTTTGCAGACAGTGCCGACGACGAACTAAAAAAAATAGAAGAAAAACTTGCTAAAAAACAAAAAGAATATCAATCCACATCCCAAAAGTTAGAAGAAATCCTATCTCAGGCAAACTCCGTCTCATCAAAAATAACTCAACTCGCCAC
>CAYRWK010000024.1:0-12377 GCA_964427965.1 uncultured Candidatus Saccharibacteria bacterium
TTACCTTTTATGCAGGGAATGGTAATCGTACAATAAAAACCGGTACAATTACTGACCGTGAGGGAGATAGTGCGTCAAGTGCCCAATCTGCCTTGGGAGGTGTTAATTATTTAACTCCTCTTGCAGGGTTTTATGATGGCGATGATCGTGTGTCTGCTACTGATGCGCAGGTAGCGGCACTGGATACTGATTTGGTAACTGGAAATGTAAGAAGCGGGGTAACTATTTTTGGTGTTGCGGGTAATTCTAACGTGGTTGATACTTCTTCCGGAGATGCTATAGCTGCAAATATATTAGCCGGAAAGAAGGCTTGGGTGGATGGTGCGGAGGTTACCGGGGTTGCCGCCGCCGCAGTAGATTACAGTTTACAGTCTTTGGTTGAATGGGATGATTACAAAACGGGAGATGAAACGGGCGAAGAAGCATCGTGGACTAATCCGGCCACTAATGTTTGGAAGGATGGAAGAACAAATCTTTACTGGAGCAATTCCCTCGGGCAGTATAGTAATATTTTTCCTGACACCACCCATACCGCTTGTCCGTTTTTTTCCACTTCTCCAAGGGGGAGTTACGATGGTCTTGATGCGGATTGTGGTAATGCTATTAATGCTTGTGGGACGCTTTCTTTAGCCACTGATGGTGGGGCAGCTAAAACAGATTGGTACTTGCCGTCTCAAAAAGAGTTACAGCAGGCTTATATTGATGGCATTTACAACGCCAACGCTTCGTGGGCAACTACAAGTTACTTTTGGTCTTCTACGGAGACATCGGATCTTCCTACCTACGCTTGGTTCGTGTATCTGAACGGCGGCTACACGTACTACAATACTAAGGTTACGGCTACGGTCTACGTGCGTTGCGTTCGTCGGGACTAGCCCAACTAGAATTTGATTAATTTAAAATTTGGTATTTCCCAAAATTTTTAACTGATAGCCCCCAACCGTTCCCATTTTGGGAACAATTGAAAATATTAGCGGAGGGTGGTTCTGCTATTAACATTCCCTGGGACATACGCAGTATAGGACCTAACTTGATCCATAAAAGGTCTATAGAGGATCTATAGAAAACCTGTTCGAAAATATGTAAATACCAGTATTTGTTGTAGACACGCCATATAAAGACCGTATGGTAGAAAGCTAAAAAAGGTCTATAGAGGGTCTATAGGAATTAGTTATTGGAATTTCTTTGACAGGACATACTTGGCAAACCGCTTAGTGCCAACTACTTCCAGCAAACCTAGACGCACTAACTTTGCCAATCCCTTCTTTGCTCTTAAATCGTCACCAACACTATTCATAGAATTAATTTTCCTGTAATCAGTATTGTTTATGCCCTCCGGATTATGCCTAACGTGGACAAGAGCATTTAGCTGTTGCTCTTTTAAGTTATATTCCACGAATCTTCCCAGCCAGGTTTGGTCAACGTCGGTTAAAAAGGCGGAGCTGTATAAAATGGCCACAAACCAATCGTATTCATTAGCAAAAAGAGGCTCTGCTAAATGCGCCTGTCTTAGGGAATTTCTGATGGTTCTAATACCCCTACCTCGATGCTCGGTAATTTCTAGGTCCCTTAAAAAATCCATAAGCAGAGGGTTTCTGGTTTGGGGGTGCGATATTTCCATCTTATCTATGGGAACTAGGCTTTTACCCGGGTTTTTAAATTCCACTCGGTCAGCGTAAACATCCACTTGGATTCTGGAGCGGTGGGTGGTGTAATCCCTGTGGACGATAGCGTTGGCTAGAGTTTCTCGGATAGCAATCTCTGGGATGGCTAAATAACTTAGTCGTTTACCTCCCGCTACGATTCGGCTTCTTACTGGTAGTTTGGATAAAATAAACTTTAACGTCTCATTAAACTGTGAAACCACCGACCCGTTGAATTCTTTGTCATCTAAACTAACTTCCGAAATATCCGCCGGATTGACTTTATCGATTCCGGCATACTGCGTGACAGCAATATTAATGGTGGGAGCGGTAAGCTCTTGCAAACCGTATGCATTACTAAAAGCCAACAAGCCGAACAAAGTAAGATTGCTGGTATCATCCAAAATCCTAAGCTTTCTTAAAATCTGATCAAACGAAAAATCCTTGTAGATATCGCCTCGTTTGGTTTTTACGACCTCCAAATAAGTCTTTATCTTATCCAAGTCAAGATAATCAGCGTACGCTTTCTTATACGATTGTTGCTCCGCCCCGCCTTGCGAAGCTATTCCAAACCTGCGTAACCATTCATCGTCGACCCTGGCGTTAGTGCTACCTAAGCGAACACGAGCCCCGTCCAACCCCCGGCTTTGGGAATAAATGGGTCTAAAGGCGGCGGGTACCGGTGGAATATAAACATGGATAACATTATCTTCCGTAATGGAAATTACAGGGTACAAAGCGTGATTAAATGCGGACTTGCATAAACTTTGAATTTCAGCTTGAAGCCCATCATGAAACTTTCTGCCCACACCCTGCATTGTTCCATCAGGTAAAATGCCCAGATTAATAACCCCGCCGTCTGCGTTACTGAAAGCCGTGATAGGTTCCCAAATATCCTTGGGTAATTGACCGGTAGATACCGTTTTATTTTCTACCTGACTATCCTCATAAACTACAGAATCATTTGGCATAACTAGGTACATATTAGCAGAACGGCAGTAATAAGGACACCTATGTGTTAGTATAATCTTGCGGTAGATTTTACTATTTCAATCTTGCAAAGCCTGGTTGGGTAGTAAAGATAGCCCAAACATAAGTCCGTTCCATCGCACCTATATCATAGGTATTTAAGCAACTAACGTTGCAAACAAAGGACTTTTTGGCTGAAATGCCAGTCGGTTTTTTGATAATCTATAAGTTGATGGAAAGACAAGTAACTTTTGGTCTTCTACGGAGAAATCAGATAATCCTACCAACGCTTGGAACGTGAATCTGAACAACGGCAACACGAACAACAATACTAAGGTTACGGCTACAAACTACGTGCGTTGCGTTCGTCGGGACTTGTGGGTTGGGCTTTCCGTCCTAATTTTTGACAGATCTTATATAATCTTATACAACCTATATACTCTATATATAGTATGGCTACCTCTACTGCTTTTCCGCCCACTTTAACCAACCGTTAATCATCTTTCCGATTTCTTCGTTTTGCTCAATAATGTAGGTGTATTTTTTACTAGTTATCAACTTTAGTTCATAAGCCATTCGTAAACGGGTTTTTAGCCGATCAAATGCTCCCGATACCTGTCTAATTTTCTCGCTTTTTTCATGATTGGGAAGAAGATTTGCTACAATTACTAAGTCTAAAACCTCCCAGCCCAAATCTAAAATCGACTGCCCCAAAGTGTATTTGTATTCTTTTGTAAAATTATGAACTAAAAGGTAAAGATATTGCAAAAGCTTATAAATATTTAGGTATAATGGTAATTCGTTTGGTTTGGTCATTTTGTTTTAAAATAGCAGTAATTGTTAATTGGCACTAAATATTCCTTTAGAATACCAAAATGTTTTTCATACAGATTTTTTCTTAGTCTATAACAATTGGCATGTCTAAAATGGCCGTAGTATGAGTTTATCATCGCAGTTGCCTTCTTTACCTCATTTTTAGTTGGTGGTTTCGATAAAGGAAGAGCCTCCTGCTTTTGGTTACCGGAAACTAAAAGCAGTCCATGATTAAAGAAATAAAGTTTGGTTTTTAAATTGCTAACTACCCGTTTGCGGGAAAGAACGTATTTTGGTTTGACCACATAGCCAACAAAGTCTATTCCTTGGTAAACAGAGCCGTACTTGTCTTTATCGGGATGTAGTTCTAGCTTAAGCTTTTCTCTTAAAAAGTGGTCAATTTCCTTTCTCCACAGTTTTAGTTGCTCCGTATTTTCGGACAGCAGAACCATATCATCAACGTATCTTATGTAATATTTCACCTTTAGTTTTCGCTTTACAAACTGATCTAGCTCGTTTAAATAAACATTGGCAAAAAATTGTGAAGTAAGATTACCTATTGGTAAACCTTTCCCCGTTGGTGCTTTAAATAGTGTTTTATGTGACGGTACTTGCATAAGAAGTTCTTTTTTACCTTTAAGATAATAGTTTTTGGTTGGATTATGGAAAATGATGGTTTGGGATAGCCAAAGAATATCCTTTTGAGAAGGTATGGTAAAACCCTTTTTGATTTCTCTTTCTAATATTTCTAAAAGAATGTGTTTATCAATATGGGAGAAGAAGCTTTTAATATCAAGTTGCATATAAGAAGCGTTTTTACTAACCAGGTAAACAAACTCTTTAAGACGTAAAAAAGCAGCATGACTCCCCTTCTCTTTTCTACAGGCAAAAGAGTCGTAAATAAAACGATGCTCGAAATATGGTTCTATTTCGTGAATAAGCAGGTGGTGAACTATTCTGTCGCAAAAGTTTGCGGCAAAAATTTCACGGAGTTTGGGGTAAGTTACAGCAAAGCAAATAGAACGTTTCGGGTGATATGTGTAGTTTTGTAAGTCTTTTAGTAGGTTGACTAGCCTTAATTCCCACGTTAGCTCAAACTTTAGGGCATTTATTGTTTTACGTTTTCGTTTTCGACAAGAAAGAAATGCCTTAATAAGTTTGTTAAGAGTAAAAAGTTTGAATTTGCCCCCCCCGGTTTGTAGTCATGTTACAGAAAGTTTACCTGAGGGTTTATACCTTTTGCATCTTTGAAATAGTCTCTAACAGTTCTAAAGTAGCTTGAACAGAAGGGTTAGACGTGTTTAAAAGGATTACTTTAAGTCCATACTTTTGTTTTATTGGCGTTATAAATTCATCCGCCCATGATGGTGTAAAGGTAGAGACTCCCAAGAAGTCAATTTCTAATAATTCCTCATCTCCCAATTTACTCAAGGTGTTGTGTATAGCCGCCAAAGCTTCTTTGCCGTCTTTACGGGATATTAATATATTTCCAAATTTTTTTAGTTCTATTTTCATATTAGTAGCTAATAAAAGCTATACAACCATTATAGTATATATCAGATTCACTTATCTTTTGGATTTTACTGTTTTTTTTCGCCCCATCTGCTAAGAGTGTTAGTAGATACCCTCCTGACTGTATATGCCTCTCTTGTAGATATTTATGCATAGTATTTGAGTCAAAACTATGCAGATTTAAGCAATTAGAGCTTTTTTTGCTATAATTTACCCATATGTTCTCAAAGACCCAAATGCTTAAAAAGTTTCAAGCAAGCAAAAAAACTTCACAGGGTATAAAACGAAACACCGGCTCCAAAAGTACTACTAGGTTTTCTAAATCATCAACAAACCAAACAGTGTTACTGATGTTAACCTACTTATCCACCTTTGCTCTTTTTGGCATTATTGCCGGTACATTTTTACTAATTATATTATTCGCAGTGTTTTCCAGAGATCTTCCAAACCCCAATACCCTACTCCAAAGAAGTAGCCAGCTTAGTACCAAAATTATGGATAGAAACGGCAAGCTTATATATGAAGTATACGGAGACAAAAACCGTGAACTTATTACAATAGATAAAGTTTCAACAAACGTAATCCACGCCACACTTGCTACCGAAGATTCTGCTTTTTATCAACATAAGGGTTTTTCTCTTAGAGGAATTTTGCGTGCTGTCAAAAATATGGTCTTTGGAGGTGGTAGTTTACAAAGCGGTTCCACATTAACTCAACAGGTTGTTAAAAACGCTGTTTTAAGTCAGGAGCAAACAATTACACGAAAGGTTAAGGAATTAATATTGTCATTGCAGTTAGAGAATAAATATACCAAGAATGAAATTTTGCAGATGTATCTTAACGAAACTCCTTATGGCGGTCAGAATTACGGTATTATGACTGCCGCTAAAACCTATTTTAACAAAGCTCCCTCTGAGCTTTCTATTGCAGAATCCGCTTATCTTGCCGGACTTCCACAAAGACCAAGTTACTACTCTCATTTTGGATCAAATCCCGAGGCCGGTATTGAACGCAAGAATTATGTTTTGTATTTGATGAATGTTCGAGGCTGGATTGGTGAGGATGGTAAAAAATATTACATTAATGATGTAGAGTATGAGGCGGCAAAAAACGAGGAGTTAAAATTTGAAAGTTTTTCTACCCCATTTAAAGCTCCTCACTTTGTGTTTTATGTTAAAGGATTACTTGCAGATAAGTTTGGTGAGGAGGCTGTAGAGCAGGGTGGTTTGCAGGTTAAAACTACTCTAGACTTAGACTTGCAAGATACGGCTCAGCAAATTGTTTTGGAAGAAGTGGATGAAGCGGGTTATTTAAATGTCGGTAATGGTTCTTTGGTTGCTCTTGATTCAAAAACCGGACAGATTTTAGCAATGGTGGGTTCTAAAGGTTACTTTCTAGATCAGCTACCGGAGGGGTGTATTTCCGGTACAACAGGACCTAACAGCTGTACCTTTGAACCCTATTTAAACGTTACCCTAGCCTCAAGACAGCCCGGTTCTTCTATAAAACCAATAACTTATGCAAATCTTTTGATGCAAGGATATACCGCTTCTTTTCCCTTGTTAGATGTGCCAACTACTTTTTACGGCGGCACTTATGATAAACCGTATACACCTGAAAACTACGATGGTCAGTTTAGAGGGCCTATGTCTTTAAGAAAGTCTTTGGGTAACTCTTTAAATATTCCGGCTGTAAAGGCACTAAAGATTGGTGGGATTGACAGTATGATTGATTTGGCGGAGAAAATGGGTATTTCTACTCTAAAAGATCGAAGTCGATATGGTTTGGCGTTAACTTTAGGTGGTGGTGAGACTAAACTTCTTGAGATGACCGGAGCTTATGCTACGTTTGCAGGCAAAGGTGTCTACAAAGAGCCCTCTGCAATTTTGGAGGTCAAAGATGGTAAAGGTACTGTTTTGTATAATTGGCGAGATAATGGCGGGACCCGTGCGTTAAGTGAAGAAGTTGCCTTTTTGATTGCGGATATTTTATCTGATGACGGTGCACGTAGTGAGGCTTTTGGTTTTGGGAGCTTGTTAAATATTCCGGGTTACCAAGTGGCAGCAAAGACAGGAACTACCGATGATAAAAGGGATAACTACGCCATGGGATTTACTCCTTCAGTTACGGTTGGAGTGTGGGTAGGAAATAATAACAACGACAAAATGAATCCTACAATTGCTTCCGGTATTACAGGTGCTACTCCTATTTGGAATAGGTTTATGAAGGCTTATCTTAAAGATAAAACTGCTGAAAAGTTTGAAACTCCAAAAAATGTTAAAAAGATCGAAGTAGATCAACTGACAGGAATGCTCCCGTTTAAGGATTTTCCAAAAAGGAATGAGTGGTTTGCTGAAAACACCGAACCCACGGCTCAAAGTACTTGGTTTAAAACTATAGAGGTTTGTGAAAAGGATGGAAAAATTGCTAATGATTCGTGCAAAGATGCAGGAAAGACCGAGGTTAATACTTATGTGAAAATCACAGCAGAACTTTCTGAGTGGCAAAACGATGTAGACAAGTGGGTGTACGAGCATTACAAAAGTGATGAAAAGTATTTCCCGCCAACAACTATTTCTCATCTGGAATACGATGATGGGGATGTTTCGAACGATAATTCAGTTTATGTTGATTTTATGAATTTGAAGGATGGGGATAAGGTTGGGGTGAGTTTTAGACTTGGGGTGGAGGTATCATCGGCATCTGATGTCGAGGAGGTTAGAATTTATGATAATGATAGTCAGGTTACTAAAGATTCTTCGGAACCTTTTGGTTATAATTTTACCTATTCTGCCACGGAGAGTGCTGAGCACATCTACAAGGTGGTTGCACAGGATGAAGAGGGTAATAAGGGTGAGGCTACGATTAAACTTAAAGTTGGGATGTAGGTTTAAGCAAACTTTTTTGTTATTTCCGTTTTGATCTTTATAGTTTCTTCTTTGGGCGTTTCCTCTTCTAAAAATTCAAGTCTAACAAGTACGGATCTTTTGTTGTCCTTTTTGTCTATATACTCTTCTACTACCGTTGTGCTTTTAATCCTTTTATCAAATGTGGCAATTTTTCTAAAGATTGGGCCAAATGGTTTGTCTAGTTCTGTAATAATTGAGATATCTTCAGTGATTTTATTTTTTATTTCGTCTACTACCCTGCTGCCTGTTTTTGTGGCTTTTAGTAGGCTTGCAGTATGAATTGTAAATGAGTTTAGTCTTAGTCTTGCAAGTTCTGTGTCGTCTTGTAAAAAGACGGCTTCGTTTCCTTCCTTTTCTATCATATAATCGGTTTCTTTGATATTTAGGATGTTAAACAAACCGTATAGAAGTTCTTTAGTCTTTTTGGCTTTTTCATAGACAGATAACCCATTTTCATAAATTACTTCTATGTTGTGAACTTCTTTGTAGCTTTCGTATCTATTTTTAGGTCCTAAGCAGGTATAAACTTTTCCTACCTCGAATAAGCCTATTTCTTTGAAGCCATGTTTTTTGTAAACACTAACCACAGGTAATAGAGTTTCGTACATATTTGTTCTTAGTGCATTTTTTTCTGAGCTTAATGAGTTTTCTAGCAGTACTTGATTTTTAATCGAATCACTTTTGGAAACGATTGGGTCGGTAATGTGTTCGTGCAGTCCCAAATTAACCAACGCGTCCCTCAAAGTTTCTTCAAACTTTACAATTTCAGGAGTAATTTCTTTAGGCGGAACTGCTGAGACTAATTGAGATGGAATATTATGATAGCCGTATATGCGAAGAATATCGGCCACAATATCATCTTCTACTTCAACATCAGTTCTAAAATATGGAACTTGGACATCAATTGCTTGTAGTTGTTCTGCCGATGTGTGTTCTTTAATAAGTGTGTAACCTAATCTTTCAAGGGTTTCTGTCACTTGTTTGGAGTCAATCACAAGACCGCTTAACGCTGTAATTCTTTGCATAGTAAGTTTCATGGTTTTTATACCTACTGGTTTTGGATAGTAGTCTTCGTTTTCGTAGAATTCGCCCCCGGCAAGCTCCAGGATCAGCTTGGTTGCTCTTTCTAAGGCTATTTCGGTAAGTTTTGGATGAAGGTATTTGTCGTATCTTAAAACTGTTTCGTTTTGAATTTTTAGTTTTCTCGCAGTTTTTCTAACACTGGCTTGATTATAGTTGCCTGCGTCCAGTACGATATCTGTGGTGCTAGAATCCACCGCGGTTTTATTTCCACCAACAATTCCCCCAATCACAATGGGTTTGTCGTTTTGAGCCAAAACAAACATAGAATTATCTAGCTTTACTAAAGTGCCGTCTAGTGTTGTTATTTCTTCACCGTTTTTTGCTCTTCTTATTACAATTTCTTGTTTATCAAACTTAGCAAGGTCCTGCGCGTGCATTGGGTTACCGTATTCCACCATCACGTAGTTTGTTATATCAACAATGTTATTTATTGGAGTCATGCCGTATTCAGTTAGGCGTTTTTTTAGCCATTCTGGTGATTCTTTTACTTTTATCCCCCTAAATACTCTGGTATTAAACCTGTGGCATAAATCGGGGCATTCTACTTTTATTTTTACTCCCCCGCCCCTTTTGCCTTCTTTGGTGTTTATTTCGGGAAGCTTTAGTTTTATTTGTTCGTAGGCGGCAAGGTCTCTGGCACAACCAATTATTGAAAGCCAGTCTGATCTATCCATCCTATGCTCCAATTCTAGAATGTCATTTTTAATGGGTTTTTCTAGCATAAGCCCAAGAGATGTAAACGAATCAGCTATCTCTTGAGGAGATTTTTTTGTATCAATATATTCTTTTAGCCATTCCAAAGGTATGATCATATTTTAATTGTGGGCAATTTTCAATTGTAGGCCATGCCTCCTCCATATAATTTTCTAATATCCCCAATGCCGTATTTTGCCATGACCATTCTATCCAAACCCATCCCAAATGCAAAACCGGTGTATACATTTGGATCTATGCCACACATTTTTAGGGTGTTGTAGTGGATCATGCCGCTTCCGCCAACCTCTGTCCAACCTCGATATTTGCATACTTCACAGCCTTTACCGTGACAAAATACACATTTAAAATCAGTTCCAAGTCCGGGGGAAACTTCGGGATAGTATTTGTATCTAAATCTAAGTTCAATATTCTCACCTAAAATAAATTTAAACCATTTTTCTATCATGCCTTTTAAGTGTTGAATAGTTATACCTTTATCTACAACTACTCCTTGATATTGATGGAAGAAGGAGGCATTTGTTTTGCTGGCTGTTTCGTTTCGATAGCATTTTCCTGCAATTACTGCTCTAATAGGCGGTTTAAAATCGGTTAGAATTCTTGATTCTACCGATGAGGTTTGCGTTCTTAATAAAATTTCAGGTTCTTTTAAATACAAAGTATCTTGCAAATCTGTTGCCGGGTGATTATCTGGAAGATTTAGCTTTCTAAAATTATTTTCTGCTGTTTCAATTTCCGGTCCTTCCATAACAGAAAAGCCATAGTATCTAAACATAGAGTTTATTTCTCTAATGACTTGCGTGGTTGGGTGCAGCATGCCCGATTTTTTTGGCTGAACAAGTAGAGTTAAATCAATTGAGGCGTCCGTTACCTCCTGCGTTTGGTAGTTGGCTTTCGCTTCTTCAATTTGTTGTTTTAAAGTGTCTTGAAGTTCGTTTAGTGCCGGTCCATAAACTCTTTTTTCATCTGCACTTAATTTGGGTAGTTCTTTTAACAGGTCGGTGACAATACCGTGTGTTTTTGAAAAGTATTTTAGATAGAGTATATCCAACTCCCCGCTTTTAAGGGCGTTGTTTAAATCCTTACTAAAAGCATTTTTTATATCCGTAATGGTTGCTTCTATTTCGTTCATTCGAATAATTATAGTCATTAAAGGAAGAATAGTCACTACAGTAATAGGAGTATAGTTTTTTGTTATTCCGATAAAACTAATTTAGTCGAAGACACATACCACGTATTTTACGTGGTTTGCGGAATCGTGCCAAGCTGGATCTTTTATGTGTCGCGGTCTAATTACATAAAATAATTGTTTGCCGAAAAGTTATATTGGTCTTTAAAGATTTGTTTTATATAAAAAATATTATATTGTTCGTAAAATACTATTAATGCTTTTTTGTATAAAATCTCATCAACACTTCTGTATGAAAGCGGATAGCAGTTGTTTGAAAGTAGTATCGCGTTGCTAAGAATGCGGGCAGTTCTTTTGTTGCCGTCTGCAAATGGTTGAATATATGAGATGAACAAGAGGGATCCAAAGGCTTTTATGAACGGCGATTTTGTACCTTTAAGTTTTTTTTCAAGTTTATTAAGGGCGTCTTCTATCTGGTATTTGTTATCTAGCGGTAAATATTTTGTACCCGATATTCCAACCCCATGTGTTCTTACGCCTTGCCCTATATCAAGTTTTTCTACAATTAATGAGTGTAAGCTATTTAATCCGCCAATTGTAAAATCCTTGAAATCCGTTATATTTTTCAGAACATAGTCGAATGCGTATTTATGATTTAGTATCATTTGTTTTTCTTGCTCTGTGTGATTTACGGCTTCAATATTGTTTTTAATAAGGTTTTCCGTATCAAGTAAAGTATATGTATTGCCCTCAATTTGTGATGACTTCCAGCTTAATTCAATTACAAATCTTTCCAATTCCTTTTTAATTTCAGTGTCGTTTTTAAATTCAATTCTTTTAGCAAAGTCAGTTTTTGTTTTTTCCATTGAGTCGAGCTCGTCATTTGAAAAAAACTTATCTACTTGATCAATTAAATCAATATTAAATCTATCCCCTACTACCTTTCTACTGTCCGTTTCAACTTTAAAATAGTCATCAAGATCGTAAATAGGAAGATCGTACGGTAGATTTTTTATCGTGTAGTATGTGCTAGGTCCTAGACCTTTTTGCTCGATGTAATTTAAATCGATCAAATCAGTTAAATCCCTAACTATAGTGGCTTTTGATACCGTGTAGTTTGTTTCTAAAAATGCTTCAATTTCAGATCTTGTTAAATCTTTTTGAGAAAGTAGTCTGAGTATTTCAGTTTGTCGTTTGGATAGTGTCATGCTCATGTCCGTATCGTATCATAATGAGTCGATAAGTGAAACGATTAAATTTTGGGTCTGTAGTATAATTTTGGCGTGACAAGACTTGTTTTAAATAAAGAAAATAGCTCTCAGGTAGTAGAGACTGCTGTAGATGTAATAAATAGAGGTGGGGTTATTATTTACCCCACCGATACAAGTTATGGGATTGCTGTTGACGCGCTAAATACTGGGGCAGTGCAAAAAGTGTTTGAGTTGAAAAGACGTTTGCCTTCTAAACCTTTGCATGTGGTTGTAGCAGATATTGAATCAGCAAAGCCTTACGTGCAGTTAAATGACCGAGCCCGTGCTTTGGCTCAAAAATTTCTTCCAGGCCCCCTTACACTTGTTTTACCAAAAACCCCGCTTGTTCCGGATC
>CAYRWK010000025.1:0-11543 GCA_964427965.1 uncultured Candidatus Saccharibacteria bacterium
GCAGGTTTTGGGAGTTTTTTTCTAAAATAGTCCATCATTGGTGTCAGTAATTCTGAATATGTGTCAAACAAAAAGTCCATGGTTTTTATATACGTAGCACCATATTTTGATTTAATTAAGTCTTTATCGCGGTAATATCTGTACTTACCTCGGACCTTATCGTTAAACTGTACGTATCTTGTAGATTTTTCAAGGGGAGAAAGCCCAAGTCTTCGGTCCTCTATTGCTTTTGTAGCTACAACACTAATATTTTCTATCGCAACATGAATGCCGCCAAGTTCGGCAATAGAGTCATCTCCATACATAGCTAGCCATTTTTTATAAAAGTTTTGAGCTTTTTCGGTAAGAAGTAATTTATTTACGTCCTCCGCTGATTTTAAATCTTTTAAACTTTTCTTTAGGTTTAGGGACTCTTCGTTTAAATACTCCTCCAAAAACAGCTGTCTTAAAGGTTTTGCAGAGCGTGAGTATCTGGAAAAAAGCGCACCTTTTAAAATCTCAGGCATGTTTTTAAGTACAAATACTTGTTTATCCAAATTTGAAAAGAAGTGACTAAGGATGTCGCTTGAGATGGCTTTTTTTGGCATAGGTGTGTTCTTTCCGGGGTAGTGGAATAATTATTGCTTTTAGTATACCAACCAATATAACAGTTTAGAAAGAGTTTTTGTGCATCAAAGATTCTGTTGGTGTTTTTACCTTTTCAATATACTTTGCTGATTTTTTCTTTGTGTACGGTGTGCGAACCTCCCCCTTAGTTTCAAAATATATTAGCTGGCCAATAGGCATGCCGGGGTAAATTCTCACTGGTTGTAAGCAAGTTACCTCAAGCGTCCATGTATTTGAATAGCCTACATCACCCTTACCGGCAGTAATATGAATTTGAATACCCAATCTTCCTACGCTTGATTTACCTTCTAAAAATGGCACATGCTTATGGGTCTCTGTATATTCTTCCGTAACACCTAAATATAGCCTGCCGGGTTGTAGAACGTAGCCCTCTTTTGGAATCTCAAAATGTATAACCTCGTTATGTTTTCTAGCATCAAGCTCCAGACTTTTATATATAGCCAAATACTTTCCCAGGTGTACATCGTATGAGTTACACCCCAAACACTCCTTTGTAAAAGGTTTAATAACAATAGTGCCCTTTTTTATTTCTTTTAAAATTTCATTGTCTGTAAGAATCACAACTTGCACTATAACAAATATCTATCTTGTATAAAAGAATATTTTGTGTTAAGTTACCTAAGTTCTACTTGATAAACCCTCCTTCAAAAGTATGAAGGTTCAAGTGAGAAAAAGTTCGTAGAAATTTTTTCAAAAGGAAAAGGGAAAAATCTAGCTTTAACTTTTTAGCTGATCTTTTCCCACAAAAAATTATGTCAAGAGCAAAACAACCTAAAGTAGAAGATTTGTTACAAGCCGGTGTCCATTTTGGTCATCAGATAAGGAGATGGCACCCAAAGATGGAGCCTTATATTTTTGGTGTTAAGAAAAATATTCATATTATCGATTTAGAGCAGACCGAAAAACTGCTTAAAGATGCTTCTGATTACTTGTTTGAGATTGCAAAAAAAGGCGGTCAGATCATTTTTGTAGGAACCAAGAAACAGGCTAGGGAAGTGATTGAACTTGAGGCTAAAAGAAGCGGTGCGTTATATGTTACCGAAAGGTGGATTGGCGGAACCATTACCAACTTTAAAGTTATTAAAAAGAATATAGATAAACTAGTCACCTTTATGAAGAGACGCGAAGAAGGGGATTTAGAAAAATATACCAAAAAGGAAAGACTGTTAATTGATCGAGAGATTGAAAAGCTTCAGAGAAATATTGGAGGCATCGTGCCTCTAAAAGGTTCACCTGAGGTGGTTGTTGTGGTAGACGCTAAAAGAGAAAAAACCGCAGTTAGAGAGTCAAACAGAGCCGGAGTTCCGGTTGTTGCCTTAATAGATACCAATTCTGACCCAACAGGTATTACTCATGTTATTCCCGGCAATGACGATGCTATTAAGTCAATCGCAACCATCTTAAAAGTCCTAGGGGATGCTATTGAAGAGGGCTATAAAGAATTTGCAAAACTTGCCGAAGAGAAAAAAGAAGCTTTGCAAAAGGCGGAGGCCTTAAAGGCAGAAGTTGCTGCAAAAGAAGCCGCAGAATTGGCAACAGCCGTTAAAGTTACATCTGCCGAGGCTCCAAGATCTACAGAAGCTCAGCCGGAAATTCATGCAGAAATATTAGAGGAAGCTTTAGCTAAAGTTGGCGAGGTAGAGAAAGCCCCTAAAGTAAAAGTTGAGAAAACTACCAAGAAAAAAATTAAAATAAAGGAGTAACTGCCATGCTTGATATAGAAACAATTAAAAAACTAAGAGAAGACACAGGTGCTGCTATTTTGGATGTTAAGCAGACCTTGCAAAAGTACGACGGAGATGTGGAAAAAACCCGCAAAGAGCTTATGGAAAAAGGAATGGCTAAAGCCGCCAAGAAACAGGAAGAAAGAACCACAAAGGATGGTTTGGTTCATGCCTATATTCACGGTACCGGAAGAGTTGGAAGTATTGTAGTACTTGCTTGCGAAACCGATTTTGTTGCAAAAACCGATGACTTTATTAAATTAATCCACGAAATTGCTATGCAGGTGGCGGGCGATGACTACAAAACCCTAGATGATTTGCTTAACGCTGAGTACATTAGAGACGGCAGTAAGAAGATCTCTGATTTGATAAGCGAAACTATTGCTAAAGTCGGCGAAAAAATAGAAATAAAAGACTTTAAGAGAATGAATGTAAACTAAACTCGTTCTTGTGATAAAATCTTTATATGTTAAATTCGGATTTAAAGCTTAAGCTTCAAAAGTCTGTTGATTTTTTAAAGACGGAAATATCTCAAATTAGAACCGGTAGAGCCTCCCCATCCTTATTAGAGGATATTGCGGTTGAGGCGTACGGATCAAAAATGAAAGTTAAGGAATTAGGTTCTATTTCTTCCATCGACCCCCAAAATTTAGTGGTTTCTCCTTGGGATAAAGGCCTTGCCACGGCCATTGCTGCTGCTATTAGAGACAGTGACTTAAAGGTAAACCCTATTGTTGATAACGGAAATATCCGAGTTCCTATTCCATCTTTAACTGAGGACCGCCGAAAAGAATTTGTAAAGATCGCCTCTCAAAAAGTAGAAGAGGCTAAAAACGCCATGAGAAATATTAGACAAGAGGCTATGAAGGATATAGACAAAGAATTTTTAGACAAAAAGCTTGGCGAAGATGAAAAGTTTACCGCAAAGGATGTAGTAGAGAAAACTGTAAAAGAGTTTGTTACACAGGCCGATGACTTGGGTGAAGAAAAAAAGACGGATTTAATGCGAGTATAACTTAATGACACTACTTATTTTTATTCTAATATTATCCCTTTTAGTTTTAGTACATGAGCTTGGTCATTTTTTTGTGGCCAAAAAGATGGGTATTAAAGTGGAGGAGTTTGGGTTGGGAATTCCACCCAGGATTTTTGGTAAACAGATTGGGGAAACTAAGTACTCATTAAATCTTTTACCCTTTGGTGGCTTTGTTAAATTATCAGGTGAGGATTCCGAGGAGCTTGTTGAAAAAGGGAAAACTCCCGTTGACCCAAGAAGTTTTGCATATAAAACCCCCCTTCAACGCAGTTTGGTTTTGGTGGCGGGAGTTATGATGAATGCAGTATTGGCGGTAGGTTTATACTATGTTTTGCTTTTGGCCCATGACTTTAAAACTTTAAGTTTCCCGATGTTTTATGATTATAATTTTAGATTTGGTCACTTAACTACGGTTGATACAGTGATATCGGGGTTTTCAGAAGATTCTCCCCTAAAAAATTTGGATATAAAGCCTGGTGAAGCGATAGTAAAGATTGATAATACGCCCGTATCTAGCGTGGAAGACGTACGTGCTCAAGTGGCTCAAAAAGTTGGTAAAGAGGTTACAGTTACATTACAGGATGTTTTAAAGCAAAATATTGCCGATAATGCGGCCGGAGATACCGGGACAAGGGAGTTGGTTGCTGTACCTATAGCTAATGAAAAAGGCGTGGGTATTTTGGGTATATACATGGGAAAATCGGGGGTTTTAAGTTATGAAACTCCTTTAGAAAAACTTACTGCAGGCTTTTTACATTCATACAACATGCTTGCTTATTCAGGTACCATTTTTTCAAGGCTAGTGGGTCTTTCTGTTGAAACAAAAAGCTTAGCCCCTGTGTCGGAGGGTGTATCCGGTCCGGTTGGCATATATTCTGTTGTTGGGGGGATTTTAGGTTACGGAGGAAATCTGGCAATACTTGGGTTAATTGATTTTACTGCTCTTATGTCCCTTAGCCTTGCGTTTTTAAACATTATGCCTATTCCTGCACTTGATGGGGGAAGATTGTTGTTTGTGGTTATTGAAAAAATTCGTGGAAAGAAGGTTAATCCCGCTATAGAAGCATCCGCACATAAATGGGGGATAATCGTACTTTTGGCATTGATTTTCCTAGTTAGTATTAAGGATTATCTTAAATTCTTTTAAAACTGCGTGCTTTTGCTTTTGTGACAACAAATGAAAGAGTGTGCTTTCCTCCACTATTTGCGTTATTTAATTTAACTAGATATACTCGTATAGAGTAGTGTTAGTTGTAAATTTTTGGTAGAATGCTTCGATTAATTTTAATATGTATCGGAATTTTCTCCGATAATACTTGATCTGGAGGTGTTTTTTTAACTACAACAATGACAAAAATTAAAGTGAGAAATGGTGAAAGCTTAGAGCAAGCCTTAAGAAGGTTTAATAGAGAAGTGCAAAAATCCGGTATTTTGGATGAGATTAAACTAAGAGAGCGTTTTCAAAAGCCCAGCGAACTTAAACGTTTGCAAAAGAAAGAGCGCGCTCGTAAAATTGCTTCTGACAGAAGAAGAGGATTTTAAATGATACTTGAAGTACTTCGCAAAGAGCAAATAGATGCTTTAAAAAGCAAAGACGCCTTTAGATTAGGTGTTATTAGGTATTTGCTGGCTCAAATTTTAAATAAAGAAATTGAATTACGCCCGTTAAAGCAGGTTTTAGATGACGAGGTGATACTTTCCGTACTCAAAAAACAAGTTAAGAAAAGAACCGAAGTGATTGAGGAGTTTAGAAATGCCGGTAGACAGGATTTGGTGGATAAAGAGTCTAAAGAATTAGAAATTGTGAAAGAATACCTAACTAGATTTGGCCATGAGTAATTTAATCATATCCGTAACCTTAACAGGCGATTCCCAGATTAGTAAACTGAATAAGAAGTATTTAAACAGAGATTTCACAACGGATGTGTTGTCTTTTAAAATCGATGAGGAAACACCCGAAGGTGAAACCTTTTTGGGAGATGTAGTAGTTAATACCGATCAGGCTAAAAGACAGGCTAAAGAGTATGGAAATTCATATGAACAGGAGGTGGCCGAGCTTGTAGAACACGGCGTCTTGCATCTACTTGATGTCCACCACGATGACGATAACGAAAAGACTATCCACGGTATAAAACTTGATAAATAACTGTATAAATAACCCCCGGGTTTTCTGGTAAGATAATGTCATGAAACTATTTGTTGGGTTAGGAAATCCGGGTAGAGAACATAAGAATAATCGACACAACGTGGGCTGCATGTTGGTGGATCGCACCGTAGCTGACCGAGGACTATCTTGGACCTCTGAGGGTAAATTTAAAGCCGATTTAGCCAAAGATCCTTCAACCGAAGATGTATTTGCAAAACCCCAAACTTTTATGAATAAATCAGGTGAGGCAGTGGCGGCTCTTGTTAACTTTTTTAAGCTTGATCCCAAAGATTTGGTTATTCTTTATGACGATGTTGATCTTGATTTTGGTCGAATTAAAAAGCAATTTGGCGGAAGAAGTGCGGGGCATCACGGTATAGAAAGCATTTTAGAAAAATTAGGTACAGAGATGTTTTGGAGAGTTAGATTTGGTATTGGAAGACCGGTATTAAACCCAAGAGATGTTTATAATTGGGTTTTAACTAATTTTAGTAAAGAAGAATTGGACGTTGTTGCAGCGGTAAATTTGACTGATTTGCTAGACATGCATTAGTTGATCAAAGTGTTTTTGGAGGTATACTAAATCTATCTGCCCAATTTGTTTTTTTAATTGGGTTTTTTGATGCCCTGCCATATGTTTTATAGAAAATATCGACCGCAAAAGTTTTCGGAAATATCAAAACCTAACGACACTGCTGAGAGTTTGCTTCAGCAAGTTAAATCGGGTAAGACTGCCCATGCATATTTGTTTGTGGGACCAAGAGGAACAGGTAAGACCACTACCGCAAGAATTTTAGCCAAGGCTTTAAATTGCAAGAAACTTGATAAAAATGGAGATCCTTGTGCAAAGTGCGAGAGTTGTTTGGCTATTGCCGATGGCAATTACATGGATCTTATTGAAATAGATGCTGCCAGCAACAGGGGTATTGATGATATTAGAGAGTTGCGCGAGCGGGTTAAACTTGCACCTTCGGTAGGCAAAAGGAAAATATACATCGTTGATGAGGTCCACATGCTTACTAATGAGGCTTTTAACGCCCTGCTAAAGACTTTAGAGGAGCCGCCTGCGCATGTTACGTTTATCCTATGCACCACTGAGTTACACAAAGTTCCTGACACCATAAAATCTCGTTGCCAGGTGTGTAAATTTAAGCGTGCTACCTTAACACAACTTGTTGATAGGCTTACAGGTATTGCCAAAAATGAAGATGCGAAAATTTCAAAAGAAGATTTGAAAAAGATTGCTAATGCTTCTGCCGGGGGATTTAGAGATGCAGATACATTGTTACAACAAGTTATTGAGGGAGGATTTAGTGTAGATACATTGCTTAACGTGGGGTCAAAAGATGATTATTTAGATTTTTTAGCTTTAATAAACGATGGTGACGTGACCGGCGCGTTAAAAAAGATAAATAAAATTTATGAAAACGGCACTGATTTGTATGTTTGGGTAGGGGAATTTGTAAAATATTTAAGAGATCTGCTTTTTATTTCTGTAGGGGCGGATACTGTGTTCGGAGATGAAACAGAGGAAATTGCAAATAGTATAAAAGACCAGGCAAAAATGCTTACCCCCTTAAAGATTGGTATTCTGATAGAGTCTTTTATGAAAGCACAAAACTCTATAAAGAGTGCTTTTATTACTCAATTACCTTTAGAGCTTGCAATTGTGGAAGCGTGTTCTTTTTTTGATGTCGATGACCAGCCAACAAAAGAAAATCCTTACCCAAAAACCCCGTTAGCTCTTAGCACTAAAACTGCAAGACACCCTGAGGTTATGACAAAGAATGTTAAACCTATAAGCTCAAAAAAGGAAAGTGACCCCGAACCTGAAGAGGTTAGCCCTGAGGCCGGAATAATTGATTTTAAAGTTATTGAAGAAAAATGGTGCGAGGTTCTTACTAAGTCCAAAGACGTTAACAGTTCAATTTTGGCTTTACTAAAAGCAGCTAAGGTGTTGGAGCTTAAGGGCAAGTCCTTGTTGTTAGAGGTAAACTACGCTTTTCACAAAGAACGTTTAGAGTCTTCTAAAACCAGAAAAATTGTTGAGGATACGCTAAATGAGGTGTACGGAGTACCTCTTAAAATTAGCTGTAAAGTTTCTGAAACCAGACCGGTAAAAACCGGAGATAGGGAAGTTGGTATGCTAACCGATCTTAACGTTGTTGTTCCGGCTTCCCCCGATAATGCTTTAAATTTGTTTGACGGCGGACTTCCCCTACGCTAAATTAGACTACTATGCGTATTCCAAAACCTATCTCAAAATTAATGGAATCTTTTGAAAAATTACCCGGCGTGGGGCCAAAAACAGCCTCTCGTTTGACTTTTTATATGTTGCGTGTGCCCCAGCCGGAGATAGAAAGTTTTGCTAGAGCATTAACTGATTTGAAAACGGGGATAAAACTGTGTTCTATATGTAAAAATGTGGGAGAAGAGGATATTTGCAACGTTTGTCAGGATGCTGCAAAGGACAAGCATATTATTGCGGTAGTTGCCACCCCTATGGATGTTTTAGCTTTAGAGAAAACCGGTTACTCGGGTACATATCATGTTTTGCACGGTGTTATTGATCCTTTAAATAATATTGGTCCCGAAGAAATTTATATTGATTCTTTGATTTCAAGACTTACCAATATGGATGGCGAGATTGAGGTCATTTTAGCTACAAATACCAGTATGGAAGGTGAGTCAACTGCAATGTATATTCAAAAGCTTATTCGTGAAAGTGGACTTGGGGATGAAAAAGTAAAAATAACCCGTATCGCTAGGGGACTTCCAGTTGGTGGGGATATTGAATATGCTGATGATATAACCCTAAGTAGAGCAATTGAGGGTAGAGTGAAGTATTAAAGTAGGGTTAAAAGCCAAGACAGGGTTGTTGATGTCTTGGCTTTCTTTCGGTCACTTATGACTAAAAAAACATGATGATGACCGAGATTAGCACACAACCAAATGCGAAAGCAAAAACCCCCTCCATTACATTCAAATAACGCCCAAAACTCTCGTCGCTTAATAGGTCGCCAAGGATGTGCAATAGTGCACACATCCCGTAGACGATCAAGATAGCTACAAGATTTGGGGTGGAAAAGAAGGCTAAAATTCCCCCAATCGCCGCCGTCAGTGCCACAAACAAAATTGTCCGTGGTTGGGGGTTTTCCTTTGGGATCCGTAGCACGACGGCGGGCCATATAAGAGCCCACTTTAACGAGTTACCTACATTTTTTGTGTTCATTTGTCTCCTTTTCTTTTCGTTGGTCGGATTAGTGTTAGCCGAATTAAACCACTTTTAGCACAACATGACAAATTATTACTCAACTTGTGCTAAAATATTGCCATGTCACTTAAGCTATATAACTCCTTATCACGCAAGGTAGAAGATTTTAAGCCCCTCAATCCCGATTTAGTCACTATGTATACCTGTGGTCCCACCGTTTACAGTTACGCTCAGATTGGTAATTACAGAACATACGCATTGGGGGACTTTGTATATAGAATTTTAAGACTCAACGATTACAAAGTTAAATATATTATGAATTTAACGGATGTTGGTCATTTGTCGGGTGACAACGCCGGAGATGCTGATACCGGTGACGATCGTTTGGAATCAGCCGCAGAAAAAGAGGGTAAGAGTGCTAGAGATATTGCTAACTACTATATTGATGATTTCATAAAGTATTTTACAAAACTTAATTACATCAAGCCCTACAAGTTTACAAGGGCTACCGACTATATCCGTGATCAAATTGAGCTTATTAAAGATCTTGAGAAAAAAGGTTACACATATAAAACATCTGATGGGATCTACTTTAATACCTTAAAGTTTAAAAACTATGGCAAGCTTTCCGGAGTGGACGAAACAACTCTTGGCGAGGAAGGTGCGCGTATTGAACCAAATCCCGAAAAGAAGAATCCGGCTGATTTTGCCCTGTGGAAGTTTTCACCGGCAGACAAAATAAGATGGCAAGAATGGGATTCTCCTTGGGGAGTTGGTTTTCCCGGCTGGCATATTGAATGCAGCGCCATGAGCCTAAAGGAGCTGGGTGAAACAGTAGATATTCATACCGGTGGAGAAGATTTACGAATGACACATCATCAAAACGAAATTGCTCAAAGCGAAAGTTCTACCGGTCAAAAATTTGTAAATTACTGGATGCATTCCTCTTTTTTGCTGGTTGATGGGGGACGTATGGGCAAAAGTATTGGTAACGCCTATACCGTTGCTGATATCGAGGCTAAAAACTTTGATCCTCTTGCTCTTAGATACTTTTACATGACCGCTCATTATCGAACACAGTTAAACTTTACATGGGAAGCATTGCAAAACGTCCAAAATTCATTAAAAAAGCTTTACGATATTGTAGGAAGCTATAAAGAAGATTCCACATCAAAAGTGAGCGCTGAATTTATGGAGAAATTTACCGAAGCTGTAAATGACGATATTAACATGCCAAAAGCAGTAGCGGTTTTATGGGAACTGCTAAAATCCACGGCTGTAGATGAGGGTGAAAAAATTAAAACTATTTTAGTTTTTGACGAAGTGCTAGGGTTGAACATTGAAAACTATGTTGGTTTTGAGGTTCCTGCACACATCCAAAACCTTGCCAAAGTACGACAAGAGTATAGAAAAGCGGGGATTTGGGACAAGGCTGATTCTGTAAGAAAAGAAATCAACGCCCTAGGGTATATTTTGGATGATGTTAATGGAAGTTCTAAGATTAGGCGCAAGGTCTAATTAACCTTTTTTACTCTACCGACACCCATTTTACAATATATTTTCCAAATCGATCTTTTAGCTGAATAGGGTATTTGGGTTCATACACAAAACTTTCTGAAGGAAGATTGCTGTTATCAGTGCCTTGCAGGGTTCTTTGGAAAATAAATTGATTCGCTGAATATACGCCCTTTAGCTCTAGTGTGGTTGTTGCTTCTCCTTCTGCCAGATCGTAAGCAGATGAAAAGGTGCCGTCTGCGAATATCCCCGCCTTAACACTCACTACGGTTTTGGCAATACTCACATTTCCTTTAACAATAAATAAAGCGGTTGATGCGTTGCTTACTGCGAGGGTTGTATCAACTTTTAAATCTCCGTTTATAAAAATTACTTGGTTAAAGGTAGCCGTAGAAAATGCGGCGGGTATCGATGATGCGTTGGCAGTAAAATTTCCGTCAATTAAATAAGTTCCGGATGACGTTCTTAATGTGTTATTACTAATTGTGTCGGGGGATTCGCTAATTTCCATAAAATCATCGTAGTTAAACGTTGTTGGTGCTGTAAGCTCGTCTGCTTCCCACCCTGTGGTGGATGTAAAAAAGTTAATGCCGTCCCCCGAGGCTTCAATAAGCCCATCGGTATTGTCTCCATCAGCCTCAGAAAGCATGTCAATCGTACTGTTTGATCTTACAAAACCCTTCCCCCTAATTTTTACCCAAGGTCCGTTAATGCAAAAATCTTTGGTGGTAGTATTTCCCGCCATATCCTCCGAAAAAAACCTGACAATTTTGCATATTTTCCAGTTGTTGTTGCAAAAACTGGTCTTAGGGGTTAATAGGTAAGCCGAATGCACTCCCGGAAAAAACGGCGGTGAGATAAGAATTACAGCTGTGTTTGGTTGCCATGTGCTGGAACAGCTTAAAATATTGCTAAACCTTCCGTAATCCTCGTGCAACTCTGTTTTTATATAGTATTTGTCTGTAAAGGTGGAAATGCCGGAGGTAGCGTCTTGTACATTGGTATAAACCCAAAGTTGGTAATCAGAGCCAAAAAGTCCTCTAAAAGCACCTGAGTCGTTCCAATTACCCGGGGGAGTCATATCTTGTTTAAATGTTACAGTGTGGGTAGTTTCAGTGTTTCCACTGTTATCTACCGCGTAATATTGTATTGAATGGCTTGTGCTGTCTGATGCTACTGTAAAGGTTGTGACGGCGGATAGGGAAGAGGAGTTAATTGAAACCGCATCAGCCCATATTGTGCCTGAGCCTGTAAGTCCTATATCAATATATACCCCTATTG
>CAYRWK010000026.1:0-10539 GCA_964427965.1 uncultured Candidatus Saccharibacteria bacterium
CTACCTTGGAGCCTGTTTTGGCTTGGGATTCTGCTTCATTTTCTCCCAAAGCAAAAGGTCCAATTCTTATTCCTCCCTGATCTGTAACAGAACTATATTTACTATCAAAAGTAGATGCAACGGCACCACTACCGGACGGTAATAAGTATTCTTTTCTAAAGTAGTCGGAATCTAGGGCATACTCTGTTGGACAGGATTCTTTAAGAACCCAGTCGGTTGGCGGTTCAATCTGTTTATACGTTACTGCTCCGGCTGGACCCTGGCATACTTCAAAATTAAATGGGTGGTTAGCGTTGGATTCATTACCTACATAAGATGTGCACAGTTTATTGTACATGTCCAAATATTCTCCATACGGATGGCTAAGGGCAAGGCCCGGTCCGGATGTTGTATATGAGTTCATTATTCCCCCAAGTCCATCACCTAAAGTTGAGTTGGCATTTTTAAAGTTTTCACAACTTACAAGCGTATCTCCTTCAAAACTAACATAACCTACTGCTCCGCCAAACATGGTTTGCATAAAGCTTTGAGGTGCAGTTGGGTTTTGAATAAAGCGGGTTGAGTTTACCCTATGTTCGTATCTTCTATATGCCGGCATAGTGCTTGAAAAAGGCAGGGTGTCCAGTGTGTTAGCTACAAGATATTTTTGAGTATTCCCATCTGAAAGACTACTTAGATCAACTATAGTGTCCAAACCAGGTTCAGATCCCACGTCGGGAATATCAGTGTTGGTGTAACAGGTAAGTTCCTTTTCCCCACTATAGGGTAGACCGGGCAGACCGCGCAACTCGTTTTCCTTACCAAAGTTTTTTCTCACAACACAATCGTAAGCCCACCAAGCGCCGTCTGTTTTTTCTAACACATTAATAATTCCACCATTAGTTTTTGAATACCTCGTGTCAAAATCCTTTTCATATAAATTGGCATCGGTTGCTATTTCTTCTACCAGATCAAACCCAACATACTTAGATTGAGTTAGACCATAGTTTGCTGAAGTAGGCTCGGCTGTATTACTTATACCTGGTGTATCACAGCTTAAATATGTATTACGATCTTTTACATAGTTTAAAGTCCCTGGAGCTGTTGTTATTGGAGTGGAGTCTTTGGGGCAGTTTACCTCATATACGTCAGAACTGCTGTAAAAGGTTTTACGCATTTTCATGTCTACAAATTTACCGCTACCACAAAAAACTACCGGGTAAACTGTGTGATCTGCAGGGCCTTGAATTGCAATGGGTATTGCAAAGTGTCCGTTTTCATCAGTTACACCTATTGTGGGCAACGGGTTTGTTAGACCCCAGTTTTGGGGATCTACACTTTTTCCGGATGGAGTGTTTATTTGCTGGTATACAACCACGCTGGCTCCTTTGATATATGGTTTTATATATGGGGACTTTAAGTCATTGGGGTCTTCACGTTCTAAACGATCTTTTTTTACGTGACCGCAAATATAGGCAATCCCGCTGTCTGTACCATTTTTTACAGCTTTGGGACAATTTGGATCTCCTGTGTTTTCATAAGCTCTTAATCGTTCTTGCGCTTCTATTTCAGTTGGAGTTAGTTCACCTGCAACAAATGCAACGGCTTTGCGGCTGTTGCTTAAAGTTAAACAAGAAACAGCAAGTACTATAAGGACTATAAAAGGAATCGATCTTGTTTTCATAACGACACTCAAATTATATCATCCTTGTGATAAACTAAGGCTATGAAAATAATCAACAGTATCAAAGCTTTTTTCTATATTTTTACTAAAAGTTTAACTTCTATTAAATATTATCGGGATCTTGTATCTGCAAAGACGGCGTTGTCAGTTAAGTATTTTTTAACATTAATGTTTTTAGCAACTCTTGTGATTACAACTTACTTTGGAGTTGTTCAAACTCCCGCTATATACAAGGGGGTTAACGAATTGATTACACAGGGTAAGGCTATGTATCCTCAAGATTTAATAATTAGTGTAAAGGGTGGGGCGATTAAGGTTAATAAACCTGAACCATATATTGTGGCAACGCCCGAACAATGGCTTAACGAAATGGAAAAGGATACGACCCCGTTACCTCAAAACTTAGTGGTTTTTGATTCTAATGGGACGATTAATGATTTTGATAAGTATAAGACGTTGGTTATTGTGAATAGTGCCAATATTTTGATGCAGGAGCAAGGCAAGATTAATGCCTACCCTACTAAAGATATGCCCGATAATGAGTTGACTAAAGAGAAGTTCGTGGAGTTTATGGATTTGATGGTTGGGTATGCTAAGACCCTGCCCTACGTGTTACTGGTACTTGAGTTTGTTGGAATTCTTATATTCTTAATGGTTTTTAGATTTATGTATGTGTTGATTGTGGGGTTGGTACTATGGGTTTTTGGTAAGATCAGAAAGTTTGAATATGGATACGAGGTCTACTTGAGAGTTGCTATTCATACGTTTACCTTACCTTTGGTGCTTTGGATTATTACCTTGGTTGTTGGGGTGAGTATTCCTATTCCTTTTTGGGGTTTTCTAATTAACCTGGTGTTTGGGGGTTTAGCTGTTTCAGGACTAAGGGTTAAGGATGCAAGTGGTGGTTTGCCAGATTCGCCGCAAGTGTGATAGCATTCGTCTAGCTTTTTGATCCCCTGTAGCTCAATGGTAGAGCAGGAAGCTGTTAACTTCAAGGTTCGTGGTTCGAGTCCACGCGGGGGAGCCAGTTGGCACTTAATATAACCAAGTGAGTGTCTTGTAAAACTTGAATAGCTGGAGTGTATTCTACCTCCACAATTTTTCTGTCTTTTACCCATAATTTCTTAAAGAAGAAGTGCAAGTAGGCTCGTTTATGGTCAGTATCAACCCTAGCGTAGCTTTGAGCGATATTTCTTGTTAACTCTAAAACTTCGTTCACAACGGCAACATCAATGGTTTTCATTTTATCTATGTCCGATAGTTCCTTCTGAACATTCAACATTTCCGCATCTAGTTTGGCGTTAAACCTCTGATATTGCTCAACTGTTAACTTAGTAGCACAATAATCCAGCTCTATTCTGTCCCTTTTCATTTCAATTGCGTCCTTGCGATTATTAGCGGATTTCCTAGCCAGTTTTACTCTATCGATGGTTTCCTGATAAACATTCTGAATTTGATTTTTTACTGCCTCTATGAATTCAGGCTTAAATGCGAGCTTATTAACTTCCTGTTGAACCTGGTCTTCTAAATTAGTTAAAGAGAGACTTCTTGCGTGACACTTGCCACGCTTCCCTGTTTGAGAACAGTGGTACATTCCGATTTTTCCGCCTCCGGTTTTGTATTTTTGGTTGTAATGATATTCAGCCACAAACCTGCGACCACACTCTTTGCAGAATACGATACCTCTTAAAAGAAAATTGTGTTTTCTGTGTCTTATGCCGTATTCTCCCTTGTCCGTAAGTATCTGTTGAACAATATCAAATGTTGGTTTATCGATTAGCTTATCGTGTTTTCCCATACCTTCTAAGCCTCCATGCTTCATCCAGCCCCAGTAGAACGAATTTCGGAGCATATGATGAACAACTGAATATTGTAGTGGTCGTCCTTTTCGGCCTCGGACACCGCTTTTATGTAAATATTGTCTAATATCGTAGATACTGAAGTCACGGGTGGCATACATTTTAAAAGCCTGAGAAATAAATTGACGGGTTAGTTCATCGGGAATAATTATTCTTTTGTCATAAGGACCAGAAGGATTCGGGTTTTTAATATTTTTATAGCCAATTGGAGCCCATGAAGGGTAATAACCAGCCTTAAACTTTTCCATTGCTGTTTGTCGTGCTTTGTAACCTGAGACTCTTGGGTGCAGAGCATTTACTGCCGCAATAATCTCATCTAAGAACTGTGAATATGGGTCATCGCCTTGGGATTGCATGCCTGATAAAGCGACAATATCTACCTTTTCTTTTTTAAGTAATGCCTTTACTCCAAGATAATCTTTAGTATCTCTCGATAGTCGTGAAGTATCCTGTACGATTAAATAATCAATATCTCCTTTTGTACAACGAGCCAATAAGGCAGTTAAACCAGGTCTGTTGAGATTCGTGCCTGTTTTTGCTTCATCGGTGAAGATTCCTATTAATTCTCCTTTTAGCTCTCGAACCTTTTCGTAAATTTTAGTTTGTTGAACATCAATAGACAGTCCCTCGTCTTTTTGATTTTGGGTCGAAATTCTGCAATATCCTACACATTTAGGACAGATTGCTTTTAATTTTTCTTTTTCTTCATCTGTGTACCGCATATTATTTCCCTTTCGGGACAAATGCGGTTGCCTACTGGTATACTAAATACCAAGTGGAGCAATCCGCTGGAAAAGGACTCTGTATCTTGCAAAGGACGGGTCCTTTTCTTTTATATCTAATTTAATAATCAATCATTTTTAGCTAACTGGCACGGGGTATTATCCGTACCCATATTTTTATTTATTCTCTGATGCTGTAACTGTTCGAATATCAATTCCACCCACTGCCGAGCCAGCCTATCCATATCACTTTCGGGATTTGGTTTCTCACACTTCTGCTTAAGCTGGTGGATTAACTGGCTCGGCTTTTTCATAGTTATTTACCCATTCACACAATCGCAATTGTCATCGATTCTTTTTCTAAATCGTGACTCAAAATCGTTAGCAGCCTCCATAATTTCTTCCATGTAAAACGAAAATGAATCACTGAGAAAAAAGAAGCGGGTACCTAGTTTTGCGAGTTGATATTTTATATTCAAATACTCCCTGCAATCTCTTGATATTCTGTCCAGGCTAGTCGCGATAATTAAATCAACAGGTCTTGCTACGTTTTTCCCTAACATCCTAACAAAGCCACGACGATTAAAATTGTTGGCTGATTCCGGGCAATCTTCGAAAACATCAACAAGCCTGATGTTGCTATCTCGGCAGTACTTTTTTATTTCCTCCTTCTGCTGATTAATGGATGTGCCTCCTGCAATTTGGTGTCTTGAACCAACTCTTAAATAGGCATATGCCGTTTTAGTTTTGTTAACTTTCATGGGTTTTGTTCACCTCCTTTCAATACCTGAATATTTAACTTTTGGTTGGTCGAAATATTGCCATTTAGGCCGATAGATAGGGCTGAATTTGCTAACCCATTAGTAATCTCAATGCTACGAAGAGTTGTTGTTTGTACTGGTTTTGTGGAAGTTGGTTGTTTCTCTACTGTTATGCTGACTGATGAATTACTATCGTTGCTCTTACTCTTATTTGAAGTATTACTATTAACTCTATGTTTAATGACACAACTAACCCTGTCTTTGTTAATGAGATTTGTTTGTTCAATTAAGTTGGTATCAATTTGATAGTAAATCCCAGCATTGTTTCCTCGTTTTTCCAGGTATGGTTTGAGCTTGTTTAAAACACGTTGTAATGTCGACCTGCTGATGTTGAAGTAACTCATTATCTCTTGACTGCTTTTGGCTTCTGGGGTAATGAAACAGGCTACTTTATGGGTTAGCTCATCTTTAGTTACTTCTTTCGGGAATTTAACTGCTTTGATTGAGGTGTTTTCTTTCAGGCAGTTAAACAGTTTTTCATTATGAGAAAACAAAGAGCCATCCTGTATCAATCTATAGTCAGACTCGTTACTCATCGATTCAGTTTCAAAACCTATGTATTTTTGAAACGATTTAATAATGGGGATTGCCTCACTTTTAGCTTCCTCAAGGCTTTTAGGTTTGTAAATCTGAACTTCTATTTTTGGGAGTATTAATTCGGAGATTGTCCTTTTCTTTAGTCCGAAATTTACAATGAAGCGATACGTTTTTATGTTTAAAACATTTTTGTCGACAAATAACTCCTTGCCTATTGTCAGCCATGTTTTCCCTTTTATTCTTCTATCTTCTCCGTCAGCATGAATGGTAGTAAAGAATCTTGCCTCAACCCTTTTGATACCATCACTTACTGCATTGTAGTGTTTGTCGGGATAGCGAGTGCATATTTCAACATATTTGATTTTGATGTCTTTTACAGTTAAGTCAGGGAGATAGGATTTCAAAACGGACACAAAGGCATCTAACTGGTTTTTAAAATCACCTCTGGTTACAACGTGGAGCTTTAGGCGCTGGACATCAAAATTAGCCCATGGTTTACCCTTACGAAGAACAGTTATCGGAAAGTAGGCAGTTTTAGGCCAAAATCTGTATTTGTTTCTGTTCTCACAACACGAGAAGCCATTCCCTGCAATACACAACCAGTCAATATTCGTTTTGCCAATTATCGACAACAGAGCATCGGCTTTGATGTTATGAAAATAGTAAAAATCTGTGTTATCCATAGTGTATTTTGTGAATCAATCACTATGAATATTTTGACTTACATGAAGGGGTTAAACCACGAGACAGGAATCGGAAACAAGGGGAAAATTATCAGAAGAAAATCAGAAGAAAATTGGAAAGAACTTAACCGAGTTTGTAACCGGAATTTCTGACATTGATAATCATTGTTTTTGCTATGTTTCCAGGTATACCTGCTGGAATTAAAAAATTATCAATTAAGTCTTGCCTTATTGTCTGTATGTCTTGGGCAACATCCTTATTGACTGAATTTGGGTTCACTTCCTCACTCCCAATATCAATTCCCACCTCTTTTGCTACTTCTAGATAATAAACAATGTTACCTGGTTTTTTCATTAACAAACGAAGCAATCTGATTTCTCTTGTTAATGATATTTTCTCAAGGGGAGGGTTGTCTTTGTATTGTAAAGTAAATCTTTCTAAATCTAGTGTGAGTTCTTTCCATTGATATATTTCTTTTTCAGTCTGCTTAATTTTCTCTTCCTGAGTCATATTTTTTAACCCAGACAAATATTTTTTTAGGTCATCGTGGTTAAAACTAACTTTATAGTTAGCAAAGTAATGAATGGCGCTAGCATTTGGAGCGGGTTGGCCATCCTCTCCTTGCTTAATAAGTTTTAATACGCCATCATCGACCATTTTCTGAATACTATGTGGGTTTTTGTAGCAGGGGGCGCTTGGATGACGGGAAGTAAAATTAATAGAATAAATTATTGTAGTAACCTCGTTACCAATAGGAGGGATTTCTAGCAGAGATTCAGCAATATTCTTTATATCTTCAATTTTCATAATTCTCTATTTTCAAAATTCTCAATTACTTACATTCTACTAAAAACAGCCCATTATTACGAACCAATGGAAACAAAAAAGAAGGCCAGCTATGAACAGCCAGCCTTCTCGAAAGGAATCTCTTATTCTTTTTTGCTCTTAGGAGACGCTTTTATTTTAGCTTTTTCTTCGCTCTTTTCCACTGGAGCAATAACTACCGCCTCCACTGGTTTAGTTTCTGCCTTTCTTGCTTTTCTTCTTGCCATATAAGCGACTCTTGCGGCTCGCCCTTTTTCACTTTCCTGATATTTTTTTCTGGCAATTTTTCCCTTTGAACTTTGACAGTATTTTCGTTGGGATTGCGACCACATATATCATCACCTCCAATCTTGTTTTAACTAATAACTATCTTAATTATCAAGACCCACAAGACAGAAGGCACCCTGGAACCACTAGGTAAAACTAGGTAAGACCCGGGGTATGTATTGTTAGATTTACCAAATAGGACATATTAACTCTCATGATTCAATAGGAAACAAAAAAGCTATTTACATCTCTCTTTACGAAATATGTAATCAAGAGGGCGGATAAAAAGTTTATTCAAAACCTATTAGAATCTACATAAGACTGTACAATTTATGGCTGATGACTGTCTTAAAAGTCTATGAACTTAAAATTGAAGGGGAGGATTTTTGGTCAAAAACAATAGGTTTTTATATTTTTCTTAGTTAATCCAAATATTCTTTATTTCCCATGGGTGCCCTTTAGTTCTCCGTTCATTTTTAGTACAATAGAGATGAAAATTAAGAAAAATAAAATGACTAAACAATTTGGACAAAAATTAGTTAGGGTTTCAACTTCTGATGGTTTATATCTTCACGGCTATTATGTTCCTAGTAAGGAAAGCAAAGTTGCAGTTCTTCACATTCACGGCTTTGAAGGTAACTTTTATGAGAATTTGTTTGTCCATGTTTTAGCTAATACTCTTGAGGGTTCAGATATTGCTTTCTTATCAGTGAATACCAGAGGAAATGGAAAGGATACAGATTTCAATACTACTGACGGAAACGTTAAAAGAGTTGGGGCTCATTATGAACTTCTGGAGGAAGCATATATTGATATCGACGCTTGGATGGAATTCCTTATCAAAGAAGGTTATGAAACCATTATTCTTCAAGGACATTCACTTGGAACTGTAAAAGTTGTTCGATACTTGACCGAAGGGAAGTATAAAGACAGGGTAAACAAACTTATCTTATTATCACCGTTTGATAAAAAGGCCTTTATTGAACCATATACAAAGAAAACAGTCGAAGAATTGTTGGCTAAAGCTCAACAAAAAATAGATGAGGGAAAAGAAGAAGAAAGGGTAACCAGGGATTTCGATATAGCTGACGTGTCATATAAATCTTATGTTAGTTGGTACAAACAAGACGATTTCGGCAGAATGTTTGAGTTTTGCACAAAGGATTATGATTTCCCTGCACTAAAGAAAATTTCGATACCAACTAAAATTATTGTTGGCTCAAAAGATGAATATTTCCATGTAAGTAACCCCGAACATCCAGAGGAAGCAATGAAACTATTGCTCGACAATATACCTAACTCGAAAGGGAAAATAATAGATGGAGCTGTTCATTCCTTCAAACCACACGAAGAAATTATGGCTAAAGAAGTAATAAATTTTGTTCTAAATACTAATTGATATGAAAAAAACGTTGGGTTTTACATCTTTATTTATTTCAGCTATCGCTTTTGGCTCTTTTGGCATTTGGATAAGACTTTTGAATAATGAGATGTCTATTTATCAGCAAATCGTTCTTCGAAATGGCTTTGCTTTTGTAATTGCGGTTTTAGTAGTTTTGCTAGCTAAACAGTTAAGAAACATTGAATGGAATAAAGTAAAAAAGTTAAATCTATTTCTTTATGCGCTTTTGGTCCCACTATCTGTAATTGCATATAACATCTCCATGATAAATACAAAAATAGTCCTAGCCACTTTTGCCTTTTACGTTGGAACTATATTAACAGGATGGTTTGCTGGACTGTTGTTTTATAAAGAAAAGTTAAATACAGAAAAATGGTTATCTTTAATACTTGTGTTAATAGGCTTGGGCTTGTTTGCATATCCCTTTACAAATAGCAGTATTAACCTTGGGTTTATTGCAGGTGTTATTAGTGGTGTCTTAGATGGTTCTGCAAATGGATTTAGGAAAGATTTAGCAGGGAAAATAAGCAAATTTGTGCTAGTTTTGCTTACGGCGATTGGGGGCGTTTTTGTTTCTGGTTTAATGATGACCTATTTTCATCAAGGTGTAGCCTATCTAGGCTCAATGTCTACAACAGCTTGGGTTGTGGGTGCGTTTTTTGGTTCGTTGCTAGTAATTCTTAACTACTTACTTTTAGTAGGTTTTCAAAACTTTGATTTAAGTCTAGGGTCAATAGTCCTATCTTTAGAGCTTTTATTTGCGTTGATATTCGGAATATTAGTATTTAAGGAATTTCCAACCTCCAGGGAACTTTTAGGCGGTGTTTTTATCTTAAGTGCGAATATCATACCTAATGTCAAAATGTTACTGGCAAATAAAGCAACAGGAACTTCTTCTACCTAGTAAAATGGCGTTTAATAGGCTTTAGTATTTCCTCTATTTCCACTATAATGTAGGTACTTCAATCGTAGGATTGTCCTGAAAATTAAGAAAAGATAAAGAAAAGAGAATAATGGAGAATTTATTATCTTTTTAGAAAGGACAAATCTATGAAAAACATCACTGTTTTATATCCAGAGTCGGAGTTTACTCCTGACCAATTACATAAACTAAGTTTTACAGGAAAAGTATCCTTTGCGGATAGTATTAGTAACGGTTCTTTAAACGGATTAGTTAAGTATTTAAGAGATGCGGATATAGTAGCCTTCTCACCCGACGTATTTGGCAAGAATGCTAAAAAAAGACTATCTGAAATATTGGAGAAATCGCCGAAAATCAAAGGCTTGGCATTGAATTCTACCCATGCCGATTTTATTAACATGGATTATTGCCAGGAAAGAGGCATTACTGTTACAACTGTTCCCGACCATACAACAGAAGCGATGGCTGAATATACAGTATTACTCCTTCTTGCTTGTGCTAGACGTGTGTTTATTAACGGCTGGGAGGCACAGAAAAGAAATTATCGGCAGGAGTTAGGCTTTGAACTGTTAGGTAAAACCCTGGGCATTATCGGTGTAAATGCTGTCAGCGAAAGACTGATTAAGATAGCCAAGCCATTCGGCCTAAGAATATATATTTGCAATGAACCACCGATAAGGCTCGAAGGAGCAGAAAGGAAATCACTCGGAGAAGTGCTTTACCATTCCGATTTACTGGTTATCAACTTGCCCGAAACTGAGGGAAACAAAAAGTTTCTGGACAAAGAAAAAATAAGCAGGATTGGACAAGGGGCGATAGTTATCAATCTTTCAGGCC
>CAYRWK010000027.1:0-7846 GCA_964427965.1 uncultured Candidatus Saccharibacteria bacterium
CCACGTGTTATAGGTTATAATAACAACATAAAAGTCTCGTTATAGAGGCTTTTTGCTGTAATAACAGCCACAAGGCTGTTGTACCGTAAAGTACTAATTTGAGCATACCAACGCTCGTTTCCTGCCAAAAGGTAAATAACCTTAACACTTCTGTATTTTGAAGGTTTGTCCCTGTAAAGAAAGCCTTCACTATGCTGTATGGGTTAAGAAGAATTTTGCTATGACACAAAACATATACAAAAAGTTAATAATGTCAGTAGCTATTACTGCCGGCCTTTTGGTAGCCGGAATGATAGCTGGAGATACTAAAGTTTTCGCTGATGAGTGTGAACCCAACTACGGTGGAGGTCAAACTTGTTTAGAGGAAGACTTTGACGTAGAAAAGCAAGTTAAATTCTTGGACGAAAGCGATAGCGAATTTAGAAAGAAAGTCGTTGATGTAAAAAAAGGTGACACTGTTGTGTTTAGAATTAGAGTTAAAAACACCGGTGAAACTAACGCTGACGACATGAAGATGGAAGACTTCTTACCCGAAGAACTTAAAAGGGTAGGGGGTAGCGGATTAACCGAATACTGGGATAACTTTGAACCCGGTGAAACTAAAAAGTTTAGAATCGAAGTTCAAGTTAGAGACCAAGAGTACGACAGAGAAAACTTTGAGAAATGTGTTGTCAACGTTGCCAAAGCTTGGCAAGACGACGACAGGATTGGATCTAGCGAAGCTGTAGTCTGCTATGGAAAAGGTGAAATCACCGAACTTCCTGATACAGGACCTACCGCAACAGTCGCTATGACTCTTGCCGGACTTGGAATGGTATTTGGTGGAATCTTAGCTGCTAAAAAGTTTGCTAAGTAATTAGTAGATAATTAGTTAAATGTTGGGCCGGGACTGGCAGGGCTGGGTTTGTGTAAGCTTACGCGACCCTGCCAGTCCCGGCCCCAACTGATTAAATTTTACCACAATGTACAAAAGACTTACTCTCATCATTTTTATACTCTCACTACTTGTAGGATTCCTGGCATATATAACCTATTTGAACACCCCATATTCAAAAAACCTATCTGAAACAGGCTCCTTAGCCCTTGCTGAGGAAAAACCTTCTGCCTTTGCAGAAGCTCTACTGCCGGTATACGAGAATCCCGCCAAACTAGTTATATCTTCAATCCAATTAAACCTGGATTTGGTAAGAGTTGGCACTTTGGAAGACGGTTCTTTAGAAGCCCCTAAGGATTGGAATACCGGTGGATGGTATGTCGATGGCTCAAGGGCAGGCGAACCGGGTAACTTAATACTAGATGCTCATTACGACGACAGCGCCGGTAGACCCGCTGCTTTTTGGTTATTGAAAAATATAAAAACGGGTGATATAGTGACCGTACTTGACACTATGGGCAAGAGTTTTGACTACGAGGTGAGTGAGATTTTTTACGTTGATATCAACGATCCTGCCAGAACTCAGATTTTTGAAAATGACACAAGTAAAGCGCATGTTACATTAATTACATGCGGAGGCATTTGGCTTTCGGGTCATGGGACTTACAGCCAAAGGCTTGTTGTAAAAGGGGATCTGTTAGAAAAGCTCTAACTTGTAGTTAGACTCTTGACTGTGTTTCTCTTGGTTCAAGTCGGGAGGTAGCATGGGGCAGTGGCTATCTCCCGGCTTGAGTTAAGAGATTAGCTTAGGATTGTTATTTAATAATTTCCAAACAATTGTATTAATCTTAATATAAATTGCCTATCAATTTAAATAGTAAATTAACACAAATTGTCATATATTTATGCAAAACAAAATAGATAGTACTGATAGAGGTTACTCACAAAATCAAGGTCAAGCTCCTTCCAACTATAATCAAAACGGATATGGAAGCGGGGGATCTGACTACTTTACAGGTGAAACAGTTCCGGTTAGCGGAGTTTTAGAAGTTTTACCGGATTACGGTGTTTTAAGACAAGAAGTTGCCACCGATGAAAACCTTCCAAAAGATGTTTACATCAGCCAGTCCCAAATAAAAAGGTTTGCATTAAGAATGGGAGATCTAATTACAGGTCAAGCCAGACCTCCAAAAGAAGGCGAACGATACCTTTCTTTACTCAAAGTAGAGAAGGTTGACGGCCTTGATCCCGAAGATGCAAAAAAGAGACCATTGTTTGCAAAACTAACTGCGGTATTTCCAAACGAATGGTTAAGACTGGAAACTGCACAAGATGTTGTATCTACAAGAGTTATTGACCTTGTTTCGCCAATTGGTAAAGGGCAAAGAGCGATGATTGTTGCTCCTCCTAAAGCCGGTAAAACATGGTTATTACAAGATATTGCTCACGGTATTACAACTAATTATCCGGAAATAAAACTAATGGTTGCTCTTATCGGGGAACGACCTGAAGAGGTTACCGATATGAGACGTAAAGTGAAAGGGGAAGTGTATTCTTCTAACTTTGATGAAAAAGCTGAAGAACAAACCAGAGTTGCTGAAATCACATTAGAGCGTGCAAAAAGACTTGCTGAAAAAGGGGAGGATGTAGTCATTTTAATGGACTCATTAACTCGTTTAGCAAGAGCTTATAACATGGTAGTCGTACCTTCCGGTAGAACTTTAACCGGTGGTTTTGATCCATCCGCATTGTATCCTGCTAAACACTTTTTTGGTGCCGCACGTAAACTTGAAGAAGGTGGTTCCTTAACCATTATTGCAACAGCTTTGGTTGAAACCGGTTCACGTATGGATGATGTTATTTTTGAAGAATTTAAAGGTACGGGTAATATGGAGTTAAGGTTAGATAGAAGTCTTCAAGAGAGAAGAGTGTTTCCAGCTATTGATATTAAAGCAAGTAGCACAAGACACGAAGAGCACTTGTATGACAAACCTACACTTGAATCTATTTACAAGCTTCGCAGAATGGTTGACCTATTAGACGATAGGGAAGCTACCGAACTTGTGATTGAGAGGTTGAAGAAGGCCAAAACAAACGACGAGTTTTTGAAAAACCTGCATAAGGCGTAAGCAGTTTGTCAATATTCACTATTGACAAAGGTTATGACTATTGTTAACCGCTACTTTACAAAAGTAATATAGTTTGTTATTATACTCCTATGACAGTACCTATTAGGCGTAAAATCTTCCAGATAATAGAACCGTACATTAAGAGTAGGGAGGCTATTGTAATAACAGGTTTTAGAAGGGTTGGGAAAACCACGTTACTAGAACATTTATTTGACTCGGTTGGGTCCGAAAATAAACTTCTTCTAGACCTACAAAACCCCGTAAACCAAAGGATTTTTATACACGATAACTATGAGAATATAAAAATTAACCTTGAAGGTTTGGGGTTGGACTTTACGCAAAAAGCATACCTGTTCTTGGATGAAATCCAGTTGGTCGAGAATATATCTTCCTCACTAAAGTATCTGTACGACCACTACGATCTCAAATTATTTTTGACCGGTTCAAGTAGCTTTTACCTTAGAAATAAATTTGCAGATTCAATGTCTGGGAGAAAATACATCTTTGAATTGTACCCTCTAGACTTTGATGAGTTTATTTTGTTTAAGGGATTAAATTATGATACTAAGGTTCTGCACAGCGGTGCCTTGGATTATTCACGGATCTCTACACTATTTAGGGAGTATATGATGTACGGTGGTTTTCCGGGTGTTGTCTTAGAGACTAGTAAGGCAGGAAAGATTAAAAAACTAGATGACATATTGAGTTCGTATTTTCAACAGGATGTTCAATCACTTTCTACTTTTTCGGATAACCAAAAACTAAAAGATCTCATGTTTTTGCTTTCTTCGAGGGTTGGTTCCAAACTTGATATTGGAAAGATAGCCCAGTCGTTAGATACAACCAGGTCAACCACCAATAACTATCTGGATTTTTTTAGTCAAACATACTTTATTGGTGTAGTTAAACCGTTTTCAACATCAAAAGACGTTGAGATAAAAGAAAAACCCAAAATCTATTTTATCGATACCGGATTGCTAAATAGGGTAGGGAAGGTCACCGAATCAAAGCTTTTTGAAAACGTAGTATACAGTCGGTTAAAAGTTAGAAGCTCTTTAGAGCAGGACTTGGGGGTTTTTGGCCAGATCAATTATTACGCAACTAAAACGGGTAAGGAGATTGATTTTATTTTCTCAAAGGAACACTCCTATGAAGTAAAAACCAGCGGAGATACATCGGATCTTAGGCTTTTACGTAATAGATCCCTAAGCATTGGGATCAAAAAGTATAGTGTGGTATCTCTTGATTTTGTTAAAAGCAAATCAGATGAGATCATATACCCTTGGGAACTCTGATTACTGCAAATGCTATAATACCTTCTGCAACCTAGCTATAACCTATGCTATTTACCATTAAACGACCTAAGTCTGAAAGGTTTTTTCAGTTAAGTTTTGAGGGTTTCAGACCTAAAGGGCGCAATTTAATACAGAAAGTTGTCATCCTTTGTCTGGATTTTGTGAAGGCTTTGTTTGTCTATTTCCGCAGGAAGCTTGTTAAGGCCTTTAGGTTTATTGGTAAAACTGTCTTATTTGTCATTAACTCTATTAGTTGGGCAAAGGATTCCCTAACTCGTAAGCTAATTTGGTCAAGAGGTAAACTTGGCAAGCCCCTGGCTACTTTTTTTGTTATGGGAGCCGCACTTGTGGTGTTCTTTTTTGGCGAAATATTGAACAGCTCTCGTTTTGTAAACAGCCAGGAGCTAAGCCCCGACTATTTATCCAATGTGTCAGACATTATTCCCTCAAAAAATGTTGCAACAACAACTATTCCTGAAAGCCGTCGTACTGAATCCATTGCGTACGAGGTCGAAGGAGGGGATACGTTGTATGGTATTGGTGAGAAATTTAAGATTTCGGTTGACGCTATAAAGTATGTTAATAATTTAACTGACTACTCGGTTTTAAAACCTGGCCAAAAAATAACAATTCCTCCGGTTTCCGGATTAATACATAAGGTTCAAGACGGGGATACTTTGCAATCAATTGCTGTTAAGTACGATGTTCCTTCCCAAGCTATTGCCGATTTTAACTATATTTTGGATGTTTCCACTCTTGCGGTTGGTACAGAACTTGTGGTTCCGGGTGCAAAAATTCCTCAACCTGTGTATATTCCCACCGCAGTTCCCAGTATTATTACTCCTCCTGCATATGTTGATGTTGGCGATGGTTGGTGTATGTGGCCGACAACAGCCCGAATTATTACCCAGTACTTTTCTTGGTACCACAATGGTATAGATATTGCGGTGGCGGGAAGTAATATGCCTCCGATGTATGCCTGTGGGGGTGGAGTAGTAGTTAGAGCGGGTTGGGATCCTTGGGGACTTGGGCTACATGTGAGAATATCCCATGCCGGAGGCTATGAAACGGTTTATGGCCACATGAGCAAAATATATGTGAGCTATGGGGATGAGGTTGAGCAGGGAGAAACAATTGGGTTAATGGGTAGTACCGGAAATTCTACCGGACCTCATGTTCATTTTATGGTTCAGTATAGTGGTGTTGCTCAAAACCCCCTAAACTACATCCAGTAATGGATGCTCCTCCATCCAGTAATGGATGTGCCTTTTCAGTGTTATACTTCACCCTATGATAGATGTAGCAAAAATAAAAGTTAAAGCAGGTAACGGCGGGGACGGGCGTGTCTCTTTTAGAAGAGAGAAGTTCATTCCAAATGGAGGTCCCGATGGCGGGGATGGTGGCAACGGTGGTTCAGTATACTTTTTAGCCGATCATAATGTCGCAACTTTGCTGGACTTTCATGCTAAGCCCATTTTTGAGGCAACCAATGGCCAATACGGTGGGCCTAAGAACATGACGGGATTTAGCGGTGATGATTTATATGTCAAAGTTCCTGTGGGCACTTTAATCTATGAATTGGACGATAAAGCAGCAGAAGGTAGAAGACTTGTGGGAGATATGACTAAAGAAGCTCAAACCTTACTCATTGCGCGCGGGGGTATTGGTGGTAAAGGAAATACACGCTTTAAGAGTTCAAAAAATCAAGCTCCCAGACAATTTACTCCCGGTACTAAAGGGGAAGTAAGAGAACTTGTTTTGGAAATCAAGCTTATGGCCGATGTTGGTTTAATTGGACTGCCAAATGCCGGAAAGAGTACATTAGTAAATCAACTGACCAAAGCTAATGCTAAGGTTGCCAACTATCCTTTTACTACATTAACACCTAATCTTGGAGTCATGCTTCTAAAGAATGGTAAGAATGTTGTGGTTGCAGATATTCCGGGGTTGATTGAAGGTGCTTCAACAGGTAAAGGATTAGGTGATGAGTTTTTAAGACATGTTGAACGTACCAGACTTCTGGTGCATTTAGTGGATCCTTTGGAGTCCTTGGGCTCTTTAGAGCAATTGGAGTCTCCTAAAGAGGTTGCTAAGGCTTTGTCTCAATCTACATGGGAGAAGTATCAAACTATTAGAAATGAATTGGGGGAGTACAGCAAGGATTTGCTGGAAAAACCTGAAATTGTTGTGATAAATAAACTTGATGTTACAGAAATTCGCTTGGCATTTGATATAATTGCCAAGGCTTTTAAGAAGCAAGGTGTGGAGGTAATAGGTATTTCTGCTTATACAGGTATGGGAGTAGAGGAGCTTAAGGATTTACTAATGACTAGATTGGAAAATCTTCCGCCTGTGAAAGAGTTTGTGGCAGACAAGCCGACTACGGTTTATAATATTGGCAATTTGCCAAATAGGAGAGTGGTTTTTAAGAATGAGGTTCAGATTAATGAGTTTGTAAGGTAACACCCACGATATAACCCAGTATTTTAGCCTATAGCTATTTCTTATTGGTATTTAACCGTGAGCTATTCTTTAGTTTTAATAAAAGAAGCCATAAGACTTCGTAAAACTGGTTTGAGTTATACAGAGATACGTACGCTGCTGAGGCCAAGGATTGCTTTAAGTACGTTAAGTAGCTGGTTAAAGGCAATAGAGTTGGATCCTGGGATGAGTAGGGTACTTAAGGACAATAACCGTAAAAAGATTCTGGCTAATCAACATAAAGCAGTTCAAAAGAACCGGTCGAAAAGAGAAGCGTTTCTAAACTCACTTTCTGAAAAAAACAATATCGTCAGTGTAAAAATAGACGATGTTTCTACTGCAAAAATTGCTTTGGCAATGCTTTGTGTGGGAGAGGCCTCAAAACATTCAAGTGGGCATTTTACATTTGGTAACTCCAATCCTATGATAATTGAAACTTTTCTCTGTCTGTTGAAAAAAGTCTATAGAGATAAGTATGATTGCAGGAAAGTGAGATGTACGGTGCAATGCCGTGCAGACCAAGACATATTAGAGTTACAAAAATACTGGCAAAAGGTAACTGGTGTGGTCGAAAATCAGTTTTATAGGGCTAGGGTAGATAGGAGAAGTGTTGGTAAAATTACAACTAAACGTAGTTATAAAGGAGTACTTAGAGTTGATTACTTTGACACAGGTATACAGTTAGATCTAGAAGATTTGGCCAAATTAGTTTATAATCGCCTTCGATAACCTCAAGGGCCGTTAGCTTAGCTGGTAGAGCGCTTCCGTGGCACGGAAGAGGTCAGCGGTTCGATTCCGCTACGGTCCACCAATCTTGCCCCGAAGCCCTTGATTTTATATTGTTATGAATAAATTCACCAAGATGATTCTTTGTATTTTTCTCACCGGCCTTTTTCTGTGTTTCTCAAGGAGAACGTTTGCATACATGTGTGACGGGGGCGACACTACCTGGTTTAATTACTCAACGTCCGTTTACGGGGGTTTAGAGAATTTACCTACAATTAAATTTAGCGGAAACAAGCTTATTAACGAGGGTGAAGAACCCCTTTATTTCCTCACCAAATCCC
>CAYRWK010000027.1:7946-10512 GCA_964427965.1 uncultured Candidatus Saccharibacteria bacterium
GGAAACAAGCTTATTAACGAGGGTGAAGAACCCCTTTATTTCCTCACCAAATCCCGTTCAAGTGGAGCTTCCTTGGATGAAAATGTCTGCCAAAAAGATATTCCGGATTCATACGTTGCCTCTGTTAAACTACAAAACGGTAAAGAGTTTTTCTGTTCAGTTGGTTTAGATCAAAAAGGAGTTTACTGGATAGATACTGGGCAGAATGGTCATACGATTGACATATATCTCGATCGTATAGGCAACAACGTTATGGATTTTGATGCTTTCGATTATTCAATTGCAGAAAAACAGAGATACGGTTTGGGCAGGTCTTCCGATGTTAAGTTACCCGAGCCAGAGTACTTTACAGCCATGGCTTACTACAAAGGTAATTTGTATCCTCTCAAAGTTCGTTTGGATTTCAGTTTGAATCCTTATTATGTCGGTGACGAGAAGCATTATTACAAAAACTTGGCACATTGTGCGTTAGCTAAGCAGTGCCCAAGTACAAGCGGGTCTAGTTTTATCGAAATATTTAAACACAATTTGGTGTGCATGTATTGGCTCAATCGTGTCTTGTTTTCTTTTGAGAACGCAAGAGACTATCTTCCTACACTTCAAGAGGCAGTTAGTAAGGTGTGGTAGTAAATAGCCACGTTAGTATCACCACTTCCCGTCACGGGAAACTGCTTATTGACACCATTTTATCCATACATGTATTCTTAATGCATGAACCAATCTAAAAGTATTAAAATTATAGACACCTTTGTTAACCTGATAATTGTTGGACTGGCTTTTTTACTGCCAGTTTTCTTTTTACCTATTACCACTGAGTTTTTTGAATTTAATAAATTGACATTAGTTGTAGTTGCAACTGTAATCCTTTTGGTTTTATGGGTGGCAAAGACCATAATTAGCAAAAAAGTTACACTAACAAAGTCTGTATTAGATTTAAGTATCTTGGCCTCCTTTGGTGTAATACTGCTATCGTCTCTTTTTTCTATCCACAAAGGTTCCAGCATCTTTGGTAGCTACAGCAGGTGGTTTCCAAGCTTGTTTGGGATATCTACTCTAATATTGTTTTATTACACTGTGTCTTCAAACCTAAGCTCGGCAAAAGTATTAAAAACTATGCTTTATGCCTTTGTTTTAGGTTCTACGGTTTCTACTCTAGTAGCGCTTCTATCATACTTTGGCATAAAGTTATCCGGAGCCACCTTTATGCAGGGGGATAACTTTAACCTAAGTGGATCCACTTTAACTACAGCTATTTTGGCGGTTCTTAGTGTAGTAGTATCTTTATCTTTCGTTTTGCATTCTAAAGTATTGTTAGCAAAAATTGTCTTTATTCAGACTTTAATTATTAATGTAATAGGGGCTTTGCTAATAGGGGATACTCCTGCTTATATTGCCTTAGGTATCGGAATTGTAGCTGTATTATTTTATACCTCATACGATGCCATTAAAGCCAACAAGTTTTATCTACTGCTGGTATCCGGTGTGTCTATGGCCTTGGTTTTAATTATGATTATTCCAATCACTCGAAACATCGTTGTTAGTAAAACTTACCCAAAGGATCTTTTACTTCCGTCTACTGAGTCCCGACTGGTCGCCTTTTCTGTACTAAGGGATTATCCGTTATTGGGTACAGGATTATCTACCTTTTATTTGAACTTTCCGGTTTATAGAACCTTATCTTTAAATTCAACTAATTATTGGAATGTTCGTTTTGATAAACCTTCGAGTGAGTTGTTTAACATTATTTCTTCGGTAGGAATACTGGGGGTAGTGGTGGTTGGATTTGCGCTAAGCCGTGTTATCAAGCTTGTGTTGTTATCAAAAAAGCTACGCGAGGAGCAAGCAATTGTATCAGCACTTTGTGCCGGTATAGTGACAATTATTGGGTTTTTCTTGTTTAGCTATGCCACGGTAGTGACAGCAGTTCTGTTTGTGCTTTTGCTTTCCGGACTAGTTGGCTTGCATGCATCTCTAAAGCTAAAAAGCGCTCAGCACGTTACGTTAAGTTTGTCCTCTTTGGTGTCAGGAGATTCCTCTATGTCTTTGATAGGGGATCTTGGTGATAAGAAAGAATTCCTACCCTATATCTTTGCGTTACCGGTCTTTCTGCTTGTAATTGTCGGTTCATTTTTTTGGGGAAGAGTGTATATTGCCGAAGTTTACATGCAAGGGGCTTTGGCAGCTTCTGCAAAAAACGATGCTTCTACAATGTATAAGATGATGACTGGGGCAATAAATACCAATCCGGCGAGAGATTCTTATCACAGCACGTATGCTCAAACCAATATCTTACTGGCAAATAACCTGTCTTCAAAAACGGATATTACTGAGGATGAGAAAACAGCGGTGCAAAACTTTATTTCTCAAGCTATTAGAAGCACAAGAGCGGCAACTGAGGTGCTAAATCCCTTGAATGTTAATAACTGGGAAACAAGAGCCTTTGTGTACAAAGCTTTAACGGGAGCGGCAAAAGATGCAGATCAATGGACAATTTCTGCTTACAGCAATGCTATACAGCTGGATCCAACAAATGCAAGATTACGTCTTGAACTAGGATACGTTTACT